>CAIKHC010000416.1 GCA_903827085.1 uncultured Candidatus Nemicrothrix sp.
GAGTTCATTCCCCGACCTGCCGAACCGATGCTTCCCGTGGGGATCATGTTCACCTCGGGAACGACGTCACGCCCCAAGGCGGTTGTTCATACCCACGCCAACACCCTTTGGGGAACCCGAGTTGGCCCAGACAACATCGGTGCCGATCCCGATTCGGTGTACCTAATCTTCCTTCCGTTCTTCCACGTGAACGCGCAGTCGTGGTCGATGTGGTCGATCCTTGGCGTTGGTGGCACGGTCGTGCTGCAACCCAAATTCTCCTCGAGTCGCTTCTGGGAAGTTGTGGTGAAGCACAGCGTCTCGCATATCTCATTGATTCCGTTCGTCTACCTCGCGGTCCAAGGGCAACCGATCCCCGAGAACAAACTCAAGGCTGCTGTCTTCGGTGCAATTGCTCCTCCGCTTGAGAACCTCATCGGGTGTCGAGTACTCGCTGCTTACGGCATGACCGAAACGGTGACTCACGCAACTCGCTCTGGTTTGCATGGAGACATCCCGCCAGGCTCGCTCGGAAAGGCGACACCAGGGTACGAATCGCTCATTGTTGATCCCGAGACCGGCGAGGTCCTTGACGACGGTCGTGTTGGCGAACTTTGGTTGCGCGGCACTCGCGGAATTCAGTTGTTCCTCGAGTACTACGACAACGACGACGCGAACAAGAAGAGCTTCACCGACGACGGCTGGTTCAAAACTGGCGACATGGTGCGAATGGGTGATGGGGGAGCGATCTTCTACACCGAGCGCGACAAAGACATGCTCAAGGTCGGTGGCGAAAACGTGTCGTCGAAAGAGGTCGAGGACCTCTGCCGCACGGTGCCGGGCGTCGGCGACGTTGCCGTCGTCGGTCGTTCACATCCGATGCTCGATGTTGTGCCCGTTGCATTTGTCATTAAGGGCGCCAATGCGCCAGACGATGCCGAACTGCAGGCGGCAATTCTCGAGCTTTGCCAGAAGAACCTTTCCGATTTCAAAGTTCCTCGTGCTGCGTACTTCGTCGACGATTTCCCACGCGCAACGTTGGAGAAGATTGCGAAGAACCAGCTACGAGACATCGCCGACGCGATGCCAGAACCGTTCTAAGGGGAGACGATGACTCTTACGCCATTCGATGAATTTCCGATCCATCAGGTTCCGAAGCCCATCTCGCTTTCGGGCACAACCGATCGGAATGCCTATGGGCGGTATTGGTTCGGAGCAACCCACCGCGATGGTGAGTTCCAGATTGAAATCGCGTTCGGTCGCTACAACAACCTTCAGGTGCAAGACACGTCGGTCTCGATTTCACGCAACGGATCGCAGCATGCCTTCCATGCCGCACGCCAGGCATCGGAAGATCCCACTGATCTCACGATTGGTCCGGCCACTCTTGAGATCATCGAACCATTTCGCCAACTGCGTTATGCAGTCGCTCCCAATGAAACCGGAATCACTTGCGATATGCGCTGGCGTTCTCGAGTTGGAGCATTGCTGGAAGATCACACGGTGATGACAGACGGTCCTCACACGATCCTCGACATGGCTCGCTACATGCAGTTTGGAACGTGGGAGGGATTCGTCGATGTCGACGGGGACCGCACAGAGTTCACCCACGACGAGGTTGTCGGTATCCGCGACCGATCGTGGGGAGTTCGTCCCGTTGGTGCTCCCGCGCCGGGCAAGCCCTCAAGCGGTCCACCCAAGGCATGGTTGTGGTCGCCGATCCACTTCGAGGATGAATGTGTCGTTGCTGGTTGGTTCCAGAGTCCCGGAGGCGTTTTCTGGCGTCCCGATGGTCACCGCATCGATGTGATTGATCCGGTTCCAACCAGCGTCACACTTGACGACGATTCGGTTCGTCGATTCGATCCAGTCGGGCAACGCTTGCAATTCCAGCCAGGTACGCGCTGGGTGACGCATGCAGAAATCGATCTCTTGGGTGATGGGGGCGAGGAAATCGTTCTCGAACTTGAATCGTTGTCGCGATTCGATATGCGAGCCCTTGGGTATATGAACCCCGAATGGGGTCACGGCTTGTGGCACGGAGAGCTTGAACTCGGTCGTGAAGACTGGAACTTCGACGAGGTCAGTCCGCAGGACCCGACCCATCAACATGTTCATCACATTGTCCGCGCTCGTATGGGCGACAAAGTCGGCATCGGAATCTTTGAGCAGATCATCTTCGGACCGCATACGCAGTTCGGGTTCAACGACATTCTCGATGGCGCGCGCTGAGTGAACGCTGGGAACATTTCCCTCATCGGGGTCTACGACGCTGATGGATCATTTGCTGGTGAGGTTCGCTACTGGCTTGGAGCTCGTCTGGGCCGAACCCACTGTTCACTTTGTGAGATCACTCACGGGCTGTTCCGAGAGAAATCGGAATGGCGCGACTGTCGCGATGCATTGAATGTCGAATTCCTGACGTTTCATCGAGACGACGCTCCTGCTGATGTTCTCGGGGCGTGCGGACACCAGGTCCCGGTTGTTGTGGCGCGACATGGGGAGAATTTGCTGGTGGTCTTGGGCCCCGAGGAACTTGAGGCACTTGGCGGCGATGTCGCGAGGTTCGAGGCGGAACTCAAGCAGTCGTGTGCGGCAAAGGGAATAGCTCTCC
The DNA here is from genome assembly GCA_903827085.1 of uncultured Candidatus Nemicrothrix sp. Classification (GTDB taxonomy): domain Bacteria; phylum Actinomycetota; class Acidimicrobiia; order Acidimicrobiales; family Acidimicrobilacustridaceae; genus Acidimicrobilacustris; species Acidimicrobilacustris europaeus. The sequence goes on from CAIKHC010000416.1 coordinate 2,594, forward strand.
CTTGACGAGACGTCTCATCAAGCGTTCAGGAATGCGACAAGCATGAAGATCGCGATTGCCCCTCGTCCCGTCCACGCCGCAGTCCGAAACCAGTTCGTTGCAATGAGTCGATCAAGGAGCGAGCGATTTGCTCCGGCTTCGAGTCGACCATGGGTTGGTGCGCTGACAAACGCGGTAACGCCAATTGCGATGGCCTCAAGGATTCCGCCAAGCAACGTTGACCAAAACGGAACGCCAACAGGTCGAGCAAAAAACACTGCAAGAACACAAAGACCTTCAACCGCCATGAGTGGACCAACAACAAACGAGATCAGTTGAGTGTGTTGTTTTTCGTAGGCGACGAATGCGTCATCGGGAATTGACCGCATCAGTGGGTAGTGCACGAGTTGGATGGTCCAGATCACGCCGAACATTCCAACTGATCCAACGACCTGAGCGATGAGGACGGCCGTCGCAAAGTTGCCGCTCATAGCGCTACTTCCGCAACCACCGCGTAGTGGTCAGAAGGCTGAACGCCATCGATTGCTTCGAGACCGGTGAGCTCGCAGGATTGAAAGGATCCACAATTGCGGCGGCGTGGAAATGTTGTCGTGATGTAGTCAAGGCGACGGTTTGGGTTCACGGCGCGACGGGGAACGAGTGGGTTTGCCGAAGACCACGTGTCACCGCGGCGTTCGTTTCCGCACGCTTCCCACGCGTCGACCAGTACAAACCCGGGGATGAAGGGCGTCGATGCTCCAGTGGCGTGTCGGATCTCATCTGACCACGGAACGGCGTTGAAGTCGCCGGCGACGAGGGCGGGTAATTCGTCTCGCCACGTTCCACTCGGGCTGATCGCGTCCGAGACTTCGGCGACGAGGTGTGCCAGTTGGGCAGACCTCGTAAGCATCCGATCGAGACCATGCTCAAGGTGCGTGCCGGCCGCAAGAAAGGGTCCTCCTTCTTTGTCTGGTCTTTCGACGGACGCAATGAGTACGTGACGCCAGGTCGAGGCGGCACTTTCGTCACGGAGGGGAACGGCCTTGAGGATTCGGCTTGGCCAACGGGTCAAGATGGCATTTACGACCCAGTAGGGCGCTTCTGGGTACCGATCGAATCCGGCAAGTTCGAATGCAGTCACTGCGAACATCCCGAGTCGCTCTGCAAGCACATGCGCTTGTGCCGTGCCGTCCGGCTCAACCCAAGATTCCTGAAGCATCACGACATCAGGTTGTGTGTCAATCAGAACTTTCTCAATGGCGTGATGTCGCGCCTCCCACTGACCAACTCGACCTTGAAGGTTCCATGTCATTACGCGCACGGTGTCATCCTGCCCGACGCAGCGGCCCGGTGTGGCGTTGAAGCAGGAGTTGGCTGCTCATGGCAGGATTCGACCATGACAGAGTTCAACTACCCGCAGCCTGCTCCCATCGGCGATTGGAATCGACTCCTTGAAGGCCGGGTCGCTGTTGTGACCGGAGGCGGTACCGGCATCGGTGGTTCGATTTCTCGACTGTTCGCCCAGCATGGCGCGATTGTCGAAATTATCGACATCGATCCTTCGGTTGCGAGCGAAACTGTGTCAGACATCAAGGCCGCAGGCGGAATCGCACGTGCTCATGTTGCCGACTGTCGAGATTGGGATGAGTTGCAAGCGGTAGCAGCGACGATCCTTTCTGACCACCCTCATGTGCAGGTTCTCGTGAACAACGTTGGCGATTACCGACCGCTCGAACGATTCCGCAAGTCATCGCCCGATTCTTGGAAAGCGATGTACGACATCAACTTCTTCGCGATGGTCGCATCGACCAAGTGCTTCATCGAGTCGATGATCGATGGCGGAAGTGGATCAATCGTCAATGTGCATTCAGTGGAAGGAATGCGCGGATATCCCGGTGACCCCATCTACGGGGCAATGAAGGCCGCCAGTGCAAAGTTCAGCACCGACCTTGCGCTCTCGATGGGTCGCAACGGCATCCGGGTCAACGGCATCGGACCCGATCTCACCCAAACTCCACAGGTCGATTACATCTCGACCTCAGTCGGCTCTGAGCATTTGTGGGAGGCGTGGGCGCCGGTCGGGCGTTTGGGCTGGCCGGAGGATCAGGCTCGAGTTGCCCTGTTTCTTGCCTCGGACCTCTCGGCCTATGTGACAGGCCACAACATTCCAGTTGATGGCGGAACCAAGGCGGGGGCCGGCTGGTTCTATTCGCCGGCCGAAGAGCGATTCACCAATCGCCCCAAGGGTCTCTGAGGCTCTGGGCGGTCAGAAAATTGTTGTGCCCCGATCTCACACGGGAGCTCTTGTGTCACCTATGATTGAGTCAACACATCCCGCCCCTCGGGGTTCGTCATGTGCCCACAAAGGGCCAATTCACCACAGGAGACACCATGCTCGGACCGGACGATCACTACATCATCATCTCGGCTGACACCCACGCGGGTGGAAGTCACGTTCAGTACCGCGAGTTTCTTGACCCCAAGTACCGCGATGACTTCGACGCATGGCGCGAGAAGTACAAGAACCCGTTCAAGGATCTGAAGGACACCGATCTTCGTATCCGTAACTGGGACGACGATCGTCGTGATGGCGACATGTTCGCCGACGGCGTTATTGCCGAGGTCATCTACCCAAACACAGTGCCGCCGTTCTTCCCGAACTTCGTGCTCTTTGCTCAGCCGCCAACTCCTGACGAGTACGAACACCGTCACGCAGGCGTACAAGCCCACAATCGCTGGTTGGCCGACTACGTCAGCCGCGCTCCAGAGCGTCGTGCCGGCA
>CAIKHC010000417.1 GCA_903827085.1 uncultured Candidatus Nemicrothrix sp.
CACCATCAACGAACTCACCCGACAGCAGTTCCTCGACCGGGGATTCGCTGCAACGACCATCCTCAACGGATTCGATGTACATGCTGAGCTCGGCGATCGCGAAAGCGAACGCCACCGTCTCGGCTTTGGCCCCGACGAGTTGGTTCTTGTGCATCCGGTCCGAGCAATCGAACGCAAGAACGTTCCGCTTGCCATCGACATTGCACAACAACTCGGTGCGACGTACTGGATCACTGGTCCGGCCGAAGAGGGCTACACCGACACGCTCGAGTCGCTTCTCGATGGCGCGCGCTCCACCGGACTCAACGTTGTTCACGAGCCATCGACCTCACTGGCCGACATGTACGCCGCGAGCGATGTTGTCGTCTTCCCCTCCACATGGGAAGGATTCGGCAACCCACCAATCGATGCAGCCATCCATCGACGACCAGCAATTGTCGGCCACTATCCCGTCGCCGAGGAACTTCGAGCGCTGGGATTCCTATGGTTCGACCCTGACAACCTTGAAGCGCTCAAGACCTGGATTTCCGCACCCGACGACTCGTTGCTTGACCACAACTTTGAGGTCGTCGCGTCTGCTCTTTCGCTCGAAGTCATGCAGTCGGTACTGACCGACCTCCTCGATGAGGCAGGCTGGTTGCCGTGACCGAACAGCCCGATTACTCGAACGACCCCGTGCGCATGCGCCGTGCTCAGATCGCACATGCCGCTTCTCTGGCCCAGCGAATCGGGTATCTGTTATTCGCCATAGCTGTCGTGCTCTTCTTCATCGGATTCTTTGGTGGGTTCACCGGCGGAATCGTGACAGCAGTCGTTGTCCTGATGGCAATTGGTTCGGCCCTACTCGCACCAGCCATTGTCGCCGGTTACGCGGTAAAAGCCGCCGAGCGCGACGATCGCGAGAACGGCCGCTAACGAGCGATTAGTTCGGCGAAAGTCCGCGCAGGCCTGACCACGCAAGACCAGCGACCTGCACTGCGAGTTCATCGGCGTCGAGATCGATTTCCTTTTCGAGCCAACGACGGCAGGTGCTTTCTCCAAGCCCGACGATTCCGTAGGCCAAGAGGCGACGACGATCGGGCTCGAGCCCTTCAGCAACGATGAATTCAGCAACAGTGTCGGCCATTTGCCGCTGCACCTTCGCCGCTTGTTCTGCGAACTCGGGGTCACGCCGCACTTCACTATCGAACAACACCGTGAAACCATCGCGATTGGTGTCGACCCAGTTGAACCAGGCAGCGAAGCCGGCTTCGACCTGAGCCCGAGGACCAACGGCGGCCGATGACGCGACCGCATCGCGCACCGCCAAACGCAAACGACTCGCAACATCGGCCAACAACTCAAGAAACAGTTCACGTTTCGATGCGAAGTGCTGGTACAGCACCGGCTTTGTCACGCCGGCAGCATCGGCGATGTCGTTCATCGCCGCATCTCGGTACCCAAGACGCGCAAACGTCGCCAGCGCTGTATCGAGCAGCTGCTGGCGACGTTCAGATGCCGGAAGTCGAGAACTCACGATGAACGACCCGCTCTCGCTGGGCCTCAGAGACCTGACTTCTCAAGGATGTGCACACCGCAGGCCGAACCGAGGCCGATGACGTGTGCGAGTCCAACCTTTGCGCCTTCGATCTGACGAGCACCTGCTTCACCACGAAGGTGGTAACAGATCTCCCAGATGTTGGCGATGCCGGTTGCAGCGATGGGATG
>CAIKHC010000418.1 GCA_903827085.1 uncultured Candidatus Nemicrothrix sp.
CGTGCTCATCCATTCGTACTCGATCGCCCAGGATTGCTCCGCCAGTGAACGGAGACGAAGGGTCGATCGCGAGCACGCCAACGCTGACGTCGACAGATCGCATCTCGCGGACAAGCGCCGACGTAAGCGTCGACTTGCCGGCGCCGGGAGCTCCGGTAATTCCAACTGTCGTCGCTGCTCCGGCAAGCGCGTGCGTGACTTCGCTCACCGAACGAGCGTCATCACCACCACGTTCAACTTTTGAAAGCAGCCGCGCTAGCGCAGACCTATCTCCGGATCTCGCTGCAGCAAGGAGTGCTGCAGCGTCCGCATCAACGGGAGTGGTCATGGCTCCACGCTAGGACAGCGATTGGCGTCACGATCGGTTGCTCAGAGAGAGACTGGGGTTTCACCGATGACGTGGTTTGCCGCACCAGCGTCGATGACTTCGGTGACGCCTGGAACACGGTCGATGAGAATGCGCTCAAGACCAGCCTTGAGCGTGACGGTTGAGGCGGGGCACGAGACACAGGCACCAATGAGTTCCACGGTGACCAAACCGGTCTCCTCATTCACATCGTGCAGAAGGACATCGCCGTTATCGGCCTGAATTGCCGGGCGAATGACCTCGATGACTTTTTCGACCTGTTCACGCACAGCGCGAGTCTACGGAATCAGCAGCGCGACGCCACACCTGGGTTGCGATTCATTCCCACCGTGCGAGACTGTTGGCATGATCGCAGCCATCCTCGGACACCAAGGCGGTTGGGACGAAGCGCTCTTGGTCCTTGTCCCGATCGCCGTTTTCGTCGGACTCCTTTGGCTCGCAAACAAACGAGCGAAGGCGATTCAGGCCAAGCGCCTCAATGGCCAAGCCCAACCCGACCCAAGCGCTCCTCCTGCCCCTGGGGCCGATTGATGGCGATCGAGTCCGTGCACTTCTTCGCAGATCCCTGCTGCCCGTGGACATGGAACACGAGCCGCTGGCTTGTCGAAGCTGCCGACCGTTCCGGCGTTTCAATCATCTGGCGCACGCTCAGCCTGGCGGAACTCAACAAAGACCGCGAGGTACCCGAGCATTTCCGACCCAAGCTGACATGCAGCCGACGGATGGCCCGCGTGCTCGAAGCGCTTCGTGCCGAAGGCCGCAACGACGAAATGCGAGCGATGTTCACCGCGTACGGCTCGCGTCTTCATCACGATGACCACGATCCAAGCGATGGCCTCATCACCACTTGCGCCACCGACTGTTCCGTCGACAACTCATTCGCCACCGACGCACTTAATGACGAATCTTGGGACACAGCGATCACTGAATCGGTAAATGAAGCAATGGAACTGGCCGGACCCGACGTTGGTTCACCAATCATTGCGGTCCCCGAGTTAGGACGCGGCTTCTTCGGACCAATCGTGTCTCCGCCTCCGACTGGTGACGAAAGCCTCGCCCTATGGAACGTCCTCACTGCATCGTTTGAACTTCCTACCTTCTTCGAACTCAAACGAGGGCGGCGCGACGCAGTTGCGTTCGGCCCCCGTCCGTGACGAGGCTCCAACATCGACACCGAGTTCCTCATGACTCGGCAAGAGCGTGGCTTGCGCCACGAAACGATGTCGTCGTCGAACGGCGAACTCACGAGACCTCAACTTCGTCAACCTTCGAAGCTCATGTCGGGCCGTTCCACGAATGGCAACGCAACGTCGAACTCAGTGTCGATACTGATGGTCACACCATTGTCGACGAAATTGTCAACTACCGGCTCGCAGTGCCGCTGTGGGGAATCCTCTTTCGACCCGCACTTCGTCACCATCTTCGCCGACCTCCGCGCGCGGAGCAGCACCAACCTTGGTGGGCGCCGCCTGAAGCACTCGATGCACGCGCGGCAACAGTGCTCTCCGTCCTCTGCGCTTTTGCCGTCGTCGGTGGCTACTTAGGCACGCTCATCACTCAAACCCTCACCTACGCCGCCGATCAATTCGGCGCAGGAACGGGTGAACAGGGAACGCTTCTCGCGATTGTGCGCATTGGCGTACTTCTCTCTCTTGGCATCGTTGTGCTCGCCGACAAACATGGACGCAAACGTGTACTCGTTGGTGCACTGATCGGCGCATGTCTCATTACCGCCGTCGGCGCCGCATCGACGGGAATGGTGTGGCTTGGAGTATCCCAAACGTTCGCGAGATCACTTTCGACCGTCGTCGTCATCCTCATTGCAGTCATGGCTGCCGAGGAAATGCCAGCAGGCACCCGTGCATTCGCCGTTTCTGTTGTAACGATGACCGCAGCACTTGGCGCGGGATTGTGCGTCCTCAACCTCGTCTATGTCGATGCAGCACTAGGCGCTTGGCGCGTTGCGTATCTGGTTCCGTTGATTGCCATCTATCCATGCCTCAAGATGGCCCGTCGACTCCCGGAAACGAAGCGATTCGAATCTCGCCAGCGCAGAGTGGCCGCGGCAAGCGAAAGCGGTCTCAAAGATCGGATTCATTGGCGAAGATTCGCCTTGTTGGCAACAGGCGCGTTTCTTTGGTCGCTCTTCCTCGCCCCCGCCGCCCAGTTCCTCAACGAGTTCCTCCGAACCGAACGCGGATTCTCCGGCATTCTCATCGCCGTCTTCGTTCTTGCCACCAATACACCAGGCGGAATCGGCATCGTTGTTGGTGGAAAGTTGGCCGACCGTCACGGACGACGCGTCATTGGTGCAATCGGCATTGCCGGAGGCGTGCTGTTTACCGTCGTGTCGTATCTCTCTTGGGGCTGGCCGTTGTGGCTTGCATCGGTCGCTGCTGCAGTTATCGGCGCAGTCGCGGTACCGGCGCTTGCGGTCTATGGACCCGAACTGTTCCCCACAAGCCAACGCGGAACCGCGAACGGTGGGCTCCAGGTTGTGGCGGTGACAGGAAGCAGCCTTGGTCTGCTCACAGTTGGGTGGTTGGCAGATCAGGTAGGCGGACTTGGCCAAGCAATGGCAATCGTCGCAATCGCTCCAGCGTTGCTCGTTCTTCTCGTGGTGATCTGGTTCCCGGAGACAGCGCGTCGCGAGCTCGAAGATCTCAACCCGTCGGACCAGGAACACGACCAGTGAGCATCTCGGGCGATTAACGCAAGGCACGGAACGTCGAGAGCGGAAAATGATCGACCCTCAGTACCTCGGCAAAAGCGCACAACGTGTGGTGGTTTCGGTCGGCACCAGCACCTGGCGTGAGAAGAAGTGCGCCCGCAGAACTCATCGTCCGATGAGAATACGGCGAGCCTCGGAGAGTTCAGCGATTCGCTGAGCTGCCCCAGCGACTTCGGCCCCATGATCGGGATGAACCTCGCGCAAACGTTCGCGATAATTACGTTGCACGTCGCGAGATGACGGCGCGTTTGATTCGCGTGCAAAACCAAGTCGATCCAACGCCCACTTCACCGGATCGCCCACTGCACTTCTCGAACCGGTAACGCCACCACGAAAACCGCTGAGCGACGCAATGAGTTCGGGGCCAACTGGGCCGCCCCAAGAAATGGCACGCCGAAGAATGGCCATGACCGGCCGACGCGCCGACGGTGCAAGTGAGCCAGCCGCATACGCCGCACCAAGAATGTGCTGCTCTGGCGCACCACGGTCATCGAATTCGAAAGCGAGCGAATCGCCGTTCTCGACCAACCGGTGGGTCACAGCGTCAAGCCCAACAGTGTCGACCTGCAAGCGGAACCGAAGCCGGGGCTGGGAAACGCGGCGACCAGCTTCGAGTTCGTGTGTGAGCGCCTCAAGGTCAGGAACCATGTCCGGGTCGATCTCCGCCACAAAGCGGGCCACAACCCCTCCGAGAAGGACTCCACCAAAGCCTGGGGACGGCTCGCAGGGAAGGTGGCTGGTTCCAAGGGCAACCCGTCGGGTGGGCGCGTGAGGACGAGAGCAGAAGATCTCAAGTTCAGCCAGCGCCACCACGAAGCGAGGGTATCGCCCTGCCTGTCTGAGGATCCGGTCGGGCGGAGCCGAGGCAGTATCGTCTGCCCCCATGACCGACGTGCCCCTTGACCGCAACATCGCCCTCGATCTCGTCCGTGTGACCGAGGCCGCTGCCCTCGCCGCCAGCCGGTGGATGGGCCGTGGCGACAAGGAAGGCGCCGACGGCGCAGCCGTCGATGCCATGCGCCTTGCCCTTCGGACCGTTTCCATGGACGGCACCGTCATCATCGGCGAGGGCGAGAAGGACGAAGCCCCGATGCTCTACAACGGTGAGCGCATCGGCGACGGCTCTCCCCCCGAATGCGATATCGCAGTCGACCCAATCGATGGCACCACCCTGACCTCAAAGGGTCGAGGGAATGCACTTGCCGTCATCGCCCTCTCAGAAAAGGGTTCGATGTTCGATCCCGGCCCGTGCGTCTACATGGACAAGCTTGCTGTGGGCCCAGAACTCGTCGGAATGTGCAGCATCGAACTCTCCGCCACCGAGAACCTCAAAACAGTTGCGAAAGCAAAGCGCATCGACATTCGCGACGTCACCGCCGTTGTTCTTGACCGCGACCGCCACGATGACCTCGTAGCCGAAATTCGCGAAGCCGGTGCCCGTATTCGACTCATTCCCGATGGCGACGTTGCTGGCGCGATCACGACGGCATGGCCCGATTCCGGCGCCGACATCATGTTTGGTATTGGTGGCACCCCCGAAGGCGTCATCGCCGCAGCAGCACTTAAAGGCATGGGTGGCGAACTGCAGGGTCGCCTCTGGCCGCGCGACGACGCCGAACGCAACGCAGCAATCGCCGCTGGCTACGACCTCAGCAAGGTTCTTTCCACCGACGACCTCGTTGCCGGCGATAACTGTTTCTTTGCTGCCACCGGCATCACCGACGGCGAACTCCTCAAGGGTGTTCACGTCAGCGCCGGCTTCGTTTCAACGCAGTCGCTTGTGATCCGCTCAAAGACCGGCACAGTCCGACTGATGAACGCTCGTCACCGCCAGAACTAAGGCATCCGGGCCCATCAATTCGGGCGAAAAGCCAAGGGAAACCCTTTCTCGCCGCCCCGACCGTTGCACAGGGTCGGAGACGGAGTTGAATGAAGAGATGGACGAGCCGTCAACAGCCGAGGAATCGACGCCACCGAGCAATCGAAGAGTTGCAGGCAATCGGCGTTCGTTTCTGCGTTGGGCGGGTATCGCTGCTGCCGGCACTGCGGTCGTTGCGACAGGCGCCAAGGCTCTTTCCTCAGGCGGTTCAGGCGGCGGCAGCGCTCAGGTGGCCGCGAACAACCCCGCTCTCCCGACTCCTGTCGCCACCTTGCCGCCGCAACTTCGTTCGTTAGCGTCAACTCCCAATCTCAACATCGAAGGCATTACGCCTCTGATGACTCCCAACGATGACTTCTTTCGCATCGATACTGCTTTGAGCATCCCCAGGGTGGATCTCGCAAACTGGCGACTTGAGATCAAGGGCAATGTTCGAGAGCCGTTCTCCATCAGTTACGACGAGTTGTTGGCGATGCCTCAAGTTGAGGCTCCGATCACGCTTGCATGCGTTTCCAACCGGGTCGGCGGCACGTTGATCGGCACTGCGATGTGGCAAGGAGTCGAGTTACGCACACTGCTCGACCGTGCTGGGGTCGAACCTTCGGGCGAACAGATCGTTGGAACATCGGTTGATGGGTACAACGCCGGCTTTCCAACGAGCGCAGCCTTCGACGGACGTTCATC
>CAIKHC010000419.1 GCA_903827085.1 uncultured Candidatus Nemicrothrix sp.
TCAACTCGGCAAGCTTCACGGAGCCGGAATCACTCACGGTGGCATCTGGGCAAAAGCGTTTGTTCTCTCGGAGACCGGCACCTCATTCAGCGACCTCGCTACGGCGAACACCAGACCCGATTCCGATGCGTACTACTCGGACCGCGTTGCCCTTCTCGCAACGCTTGCCGATCTTGTCGGCGACGAGCGGGCAATTGCCGCGGCCCAGACCTCGCTGGGCAAAGACGGTCTCGCCGACCTCCTCCCCTACCTGCAAACAACAGCCCTTCCTCGTGTCAACCGACGATCAGCTGATGATCTGAAGAAGCTCTGTGCGCGACTCCGTGACGAGGTCAGTTCTGCAACCGGCGTCGAAGCTCCCAAACTTGAAGAACTTCGCCGCGTTGCACCTTCATCGATTCTGATCGCTGCGTTCACGATTCTCGGCATGTATCTACTCATCGGCCAGTTCGCACATGTCGAATGGTCGACGATGTTCAAAGACGCTCACTGGATTTGGGTGCCATTCGTCTTCTTACTCGCATGGGTTCCGATTGGCGGACTCGCAATGTCACTTCTCGGCTCGGTGAGTAAACCGCTACCACTCCGACCAGTCATCATGCTGGAAATCGGAACGAAGTTCACCGGACTCGCCGGTGGCGGCGTCACAACATTTGCGCTCCAGGTTCGTTTCTTTCAGAAACAAGGTCTGAAGTCAGCGGTAGCTGTCACATCAAGCCTCCTCAATTCTGTGGCCTCAGGCTTCACCGAGGTTGTCTTCCTCCTCATCGCCCTCGTGTTCGGGGCCAGCGCGTTTTCTCTCAGCAAAAGCGGATCAGGCGGAACTAGTGGACTCTCCGGGAAGATCCTTCTTGCAGCGATCATTCTTGCCGTCGTTGTTGCGATCGTCTTCACGATCCCGAGGCTGCGTCACCGAATCACGAAGTTCCTCATTCCCCAGATTCGAGCGGCGAAGGAAAATCTCTCGGCCGTCATGAAGAACCCCCGCAAGGGCGTTCAGATGCTCGCGGGAAATGCGCTCTCTCAAATTTTTTACGCGCTTGTCCTCTGGGCTGCACTCCATACGTACGGCGAATCACTCGGACTGATGCAACTCATCATCATCAATACCCTCGCATCGATACTCGGAGGAATCGCTCCGGTACCAGGAGGAATCGGGGTCATAGAAGCAGGTCTCATCGGAGGCTTCACTGCTGCTGGCATTCCCGATCAGCAAGCGATCGCCGCAACATTCACGGCTCGGTTGTTCACTGCATACCTGCCCCCCATTTGGGGTTGGCTCTCAATCAATTGGCTCCGCCACAGGGATTACGTCTGATCCTTCGATGAGTCGGTTTGACCAAAGTGATCGTTGAGCATTTCTTCGATTCGTCGGATTCGACCATCTGTCGAATCGTCATCAGGACCTGAATCAGCGTTTCGGCGACTCTGCGCCTGGTCCATAAAACTCGAAGCGATTTGCGCGGTGATAACTGCTGCGGTTGTGAGCCCAAGAACCATGATCCCGACCGCCGCGACACGACCCGCGGTCGTGACTGGGAAGTAGTCGCCGTAGCCGACGGTGAACACCGTGACACAACCCCACCAGATCGCGATTCCGATGCTGGTGATGTTTGCACCCGAAGCGGTTCGCTCAAATCCCCAAACGATCACAACAAGATTGAAAAGCAGCACAATCGACACGATTACAAAATGAATCGTGTTCCCTCGCTTAAACATCGCCCTAAGAAGTCGAAGACTAAAGACGAGTCGAACTACAGGAAGTATGACGGCGAGGACACCAATTGGATGATGGGTGAAGTACCTCAGTCGGTGCCGAGAGAGATAGGTGCGGACCGCCATATCTGCGCCATAAATCACGGCGATGACGGCGCGACCGAGGTACCAAAGAAGCGGATGGCCGGCGACGCGATGGATCGTCCCGAGGGGCACGACGGTGAGCCAAATCGTACAAAGGGCGATCAGGTCAAGGGGCAGCGTCGTCTTGTTGATCCAACGATCGAGTCGCGGATTATCTGGCTCTGACTCCGAAGGGTCAGCACTCTCGACATCAGGCGGGATGGGAACTGCTGTTGAATCGCTCACCGGAGCAGTCTCACAGACGACATCAGCCCAATGCACTTCCGACACGTGCGGCTTCAGCCTTCCAGCGCGCTTGATCCACCTTGCCGTTGGCTGCACGTCCAATCGACTCGACGATCACAAGATGCCGGGGGATCTTGTAACCGGCGAGGCGGCTTTGAAGAGCAACCTTCAACTCATCAGGTTCGAGATCACTCCCGGAATTGGGCTCGACGAAAGCGACAACCTGTTGGCCAAAGCGATCGTGCGGGGCTCCCATGACGACAGCGTCATGAACCTGTGGATGGAGCTTGATCGACTCCTCGACTTCTTCTGGGAACACCTTTTCACCGCCCGTATTGATGCAGCCCGACCCTCGGCCAAGGAGGGTGACGGTCCCGTCTTCATTAACTGTTGCGAAATCACCGGGTGTCGTCCATCGGCGACCACCAATCTCCCTGAAAGTCTTGGCAGATTTCTCGGGGTCGTTGAAGTAACCGATTGGCGCTCGTCCCGCTATTGCAACCAAACCAGATTCTCCTGAACCCGGAGCTACCGATGTTCCGTCGTCACGAATGACCTGTGCGTTGGGTCCGAGCTTGAAGCCCGCAGTTTTTGCGGTGCCGCGTGAGGAAGAAATTGAACGCGCGAGCCCCACCGCTTCGGAGGAACCGAGGGTGTCCACGCACAGCAAGTCTGGTGCGTGACCGATTAATCCGTCCTTCACCGGAGCCGACCACATAACTCCAGACGAAAGCATGATCTTGAGTGAGGAAATATCCCAACGCTTTGGATGCTCATCAAGTGTGTCGAGTAACGGTTTGGCAAACGCATCGCCGACGATCGAGAGGTCGGTCACGCGATGTAGCTCGACCGTGTCGAGTAATTCCTCGGGGTCGAACTTGGTGTTTTCGCACAGCACCACGGCGCCACCGGAATTGAGCACGGCGAAGGCAGAGAATGCTGCGGTGCCGTGCATCAATGGCGCAGCAGGGATAACTCGGGCTCGCACTTCGCCGGCTTCGGTAAGACCCTTACGCACGACGTCGAGCTCGCCATCCTCTGGGTACTTGATCGTTGCGCTGCGATTGAGAACGCAGAACAGGTCGTCCTGGCGCCACATCACACCCTTTGGTTGACCAGTTGTGCCGCCGGTGTAGAGCAAGAAAAGGTCATCGCCACTTCGACTGGGTGAGTCTGGGGTCATCAGCGCGTTTGACTGCGCAGCCACTTCATAGGGCTCGGCCCACTCGGGACACTGCCCGTTGCCATCGTCAACCCACAGCCAAAGCTTTACGTCGGGAACTCGCAACCGAACCTGAGCGGCGGACTCGGTAAAGGAGCCGTGGAATATCACGGCCTCTACTCCAGCGTCGACCCAGAGATATGCGAGTTCATCGGCGACATAGCGATAGTTCGTGTTCACCGGAACCATCGCTACTTTGAATGTTGCGAATAATGACTCGACGTACTCCATCGAGTTCATGAGGTACTGAGCGACTCTCGACTGTCGTGAGAGTCCGGCCCCTACAAACCTCGCTCCGAGAGCCGACGAACGCCGATCAAACTCAGACCACGACCGTACAGAAGAACCGCGGATCAGCGCTGGGGCGTCCGGCTGAACCTCAGCGATCGCCTCCCACACATCAGCAAAGTTCCATGCGGTCATCGGCGTCATTCAATTCATTAGAAGGAGTGAGTGCATCTTGCGGAGCACGTCTGAACATTTCTGACTCTACTGAAACCTTTGAATTGGACGGGTACGATCATAAATGGGCCAAAAGCCCGACCGACTGACAATCGACAGCGACGAAGCGATCCGGACGGATCCGTTGGCGTCACTCACGGGGGAACAGTGAA
>CAIKHC010000420.1 GCA_903827085.1 uncultured Candidatus Nemicrothrix sp.
GATTGGTAGAAATGCTCACGAGTGGGAATGGATCAGTGGTTCGCTGGGCCATCCGCCATGTCCACGCGTAAGTGACTGTGCTGCCTTTGGCCCCCACGAACCTTGCGCGTACTTCTCGACCGGCGGGAAGTCAGTGAGGATGCGCTCGACAATTCGCCAAGATTCAAGAACAGAGTCTTCGCGTGCGAAGAGTGTCGGGTCGCCCTTCATGGCTTCTTCGATCAGAAGCTCATACGGTTCAGGTCCGGTGTCGCGTCGTTCCTCGGGGGAAGGAGCAAGCGTGATCGCCTCGGGCATCATCGTTTCGCCCGGCTCCTTGTGCAGCCAAGTAATTGCCGCGAAGTTTTCGGGCTTTGCTTCGATGCGAATCGAATTGTTGGGGACATGATCGTGGTCATCGATCCAAAGTGGCCGCGGTGGGCTTTTGAATTCGATTGTCATCTCGGTAACGGTTTCGGCCAACGCTTTGCCAGCGCGGAGATAGAACGGAACACCGCTCCAGCGTGGTGAATCGATATCGAGTCGGAATGCTGCGTAGGTCTCAGTATCGGACTTGGGTTTCACACCGGCGACATTGAGATAGCCGTCGTACTGGCCGCGCACAAAGTTCTTTGGCTCAACAACTCGACAGGCTTCAAGAACCTTTCCCTTTTCATCGCGAAGAGATTTCGAGTGCTCGTTTACTGGTTGTTCCATAGCGAGCAAGGCAACCATCTGCAGTAGATGGTTCTGCATGACGTCTCTCATGGCGCCAACTGAGTCGTAGAACGAACCACGGTCTTCAACACCGAATGCTTCGGCCATCGTGATCTTCACCGATGAAACAACATTGCGGTTCCAGAGTGGTTCAACGATTGCATTTGCGAAACGTGTGACAAGAAGACTCCGGAGTGCTTCTTTTCCGACGAAATGATCAATGCGAAAGACTGCGGATTCTGCGAAGTATTCGTGGAGCGTGGCGTTGAGGGCGACTGCGGAGTTGTAGTCGCGTCCGAATGGCTTTTCGATGATCAGACGAGCCCCTTCGGCGAGACCGCAATTGGCGATGCCGGTGGCAACGGTGGCGAAGAGCGAAGGCGGAACAGCGAGGTGGAAGATCGGATGCTTGGCGCCCCCCGCTTGACGAGCGAGTTCAGCAAAGGTCGCAGGGTCGGCGTAGTCGCCAGTGACGTAGGACATCTTGGAAGCGAGACGGTCGAACGCCGCCTGATCCCATTCCTCGCCGGCCTCAGCAATCGCGTCTCGGCAGTGATTGCGCAGATCGTCGTCGGTCCAAGCCTCACGGGCGACCCCAATGACTGGAATACCCAGACGGCCTCGGCATTCGAGTCGGTAAATGGCAGGGAACAGTTTCTTCTTGGCGAGATCTCCGGAGGCACCAAACATGACGAGGAGGTCTGAGATGGGTGCATTGGTCAGCGATTGCAGCGGCATGGGGTCTCCCTAACGAAGCCGTGGGCGAGGCTCAAACTACTCATGACTGCGGCGCCCCGAAGGCCCCACGCTGCTGTCGAAGAGACGAGACTCAACGCGAGTCGGTGAATCTTTGCGTTTTCGCAATGTGAATCGGATATGAACCGGAGTGGGTTCGTCTTTCGGTTGCCGTTGCGCGGTCGTAGGATCGTCAGCGGTGTCCACCGGGACACCTGGAGGTGGTGCGAAGTGCACGTCGTCGTTGTTGGATGCGGCCGAGTCGGTTCTGGCCTCGCCGCCACATTGGTCGAACAAGGTCACACCGTTTCGGTGATCGACCGAAAGGCAACGGCGTTCCGTCGGCTGCCGGAAAACTTCAGCGGAGACACCATCGTTGGTGTCGGCTTCGATCGCACACGTCTTCGTGCTGCTGGTATCGAACGAGCTGATGCGCTTGCCGCTGTTACCAATGGCGACAACTCCAACATCCTCATCGCGCGTACCGCCCGAGAGTTCTTTCACGTCGACCGAGTCGTCGCTCGTATTTACGATCAGCGCCGCGCTGCGATTTACGAACGACTTGGCATTTCCACGGTCGCCACAGTTCAGTGGGCGATCGAGCGTGTCCTTCGTCGAATCCAACCTGATACCGATGGTGTCGAGTGGGTCGACCCCAGTGCTCGCGTTTGTCTCGTCGAACGGGTAGTCCCTGTTTCCTGGGCCGGGCGTCCGCTCGTCGAACTCGAGTCCGAAGGGCGATCACGGGTCGTCGCGCTCACGCGCCTCGGAGTCGCACAGTTGGTGAGCGCAGCATTGCTCGCTCAAGAGGGCGACATTGTCTGGGTCGCTATCGACGGAGATCACATCGGAGAGTTCGATCGCCATCTTGCGTCGGCACCGACTCAAGGAGGTCATCACTGATGCGCGTCGTCATTGCAGGTGGTGGAAACGTTGGCACCTACATCGCCACCGAACTCCAGCAAGCAGGTCACGAAGTTCTGATTGTCGAAGTTGATCCCGCTCGTGTTGCTCAGGCGCAAGCCGACGGTGAACCCGCAGGCGTGAAGTGGCTGGCAGTCGATGGTTGTGAAGTTTCCGAGTTCGCAAAGGCTGAACCCGATCGCGCCGACGTTGTTGTTGCCGTAACCGGTGATGACGAAGACAACCTGGTCATCTCGCTGCTTGCCAAGCAGGAATTCAGCGTGCCTCGTGTTGTTGCTCGAGTGAACAACCCTTCGAATGAGTGGATGTTCAACGCGAGTTGGGGTGTCGACGTTTCAGTGTCGACTCCGCACTTGCTCACCGCACTCGTTGAAGAAGCGGTCACGGTTGGCTCGCTCGTTCGTATCATGACGTTCGAAAACGACGCAGCGCGCCTTTCCGAAATTCGTCTCGCCGAGTCATCACCTGCCAACGGCGTCTCGATCGCGAACCTCGGTCTTCCTCGAGAGTCCACGATCGTTGCGGTAGTGCGTGACGGCAAGGTCATCTTCCCCCGAGGCGACGTCACGCTCGGCGCTGGTGACGAGGTTCTTGTTCTGGCTGTGGCTGAATGCGAAGAGGCAGTCCGTAAGGTCCTCGTCGGCTGATTCCCTCTCCTTTGTGGTCGGGGAGACCCGACTATGAATCGCCGCGATTTGCGGCCATACTGTCCAACCAGTGAGGGGAGTATCCCATCGCAGCGGTGTCGTCATCACGGCGCAACGGCTTTCGAGCCCGAGCTCCCGGTGCCGCTGGTTCATTCGCAACAAACTCGTCGGTCCTCGGATCTTCGAAAGCGGATGAGCGGGAGAGACCTCCGGTCGGCGAACCATTCTCGGTTCCCCAATCGTCTATATGACATGACCGGAGACTCTTTATGACCCTTCATTCGACCGAACAGCAACACGATGACTGGTGCACGCTCCCCAGCGACGAAGTTGTTCAGCGCCTAGCGGTCAACGCCAGCACAGGGCTCTCTCATGCAGAAGTTGCCGATCGGCGCGCGCTTCACGGATCCAACCGGCTGACCGAACCACCTCGTCGCTCAAAGTGGCTGGTGTTCATTGATCAGTTCCGTGCCGGAATTGTTTACGTCTTGGCCGGTGCCGGTCTGATCGCTGGCTTGTTGGGCGACATTAAAGATCTCGTCATCATCTTCGTGGTTCTCATCATCAACGCCATCATGGGCTTTGCCCAAGAGGCGAAGGCATCGAATGCGCTGGCAGCCCTTGAGCGCATGCTGGTCACTCAGGTTCGGGTGCGTCGCAATGACGTCACTGACGAAGTGGCGATCGATGAACTCGTTCCTGGCGACATCGTCTTGCTTGAGGCCGGCGATCGAGTACCAGCCGACGGCCGATTGCTACTCGCAGCAAATTTGTCTGTCGATGAATCGAGCCTGACGGGTGAATCCGTTCCCGTTGAAAAGCGCGCCGATGCGCTGACATCAGCAGGTTCGCCAATTGGCGATCGCCTTGGCATGGTGTTTATGAACACCACCGTTAGTCGTGGCCGAGCCGAAGTTGTTGTGACTAGCACTGGCATGGCCACCGAAATGGGCAAGGTCGCCGAGATGCTTGTCTCCGCGAAACCATCGAAGACCCCGCTCGAACGTCAACTCGATTCGCTCAGCAAAACTCTGGCGATGATCGCCGGAGCAGCGGCATTCATCGTGTTCGTTATCCAATGGATCATTGAACAGAATTTCAAAGACGCCCTTCTTGGCGCCGTGGCCCTCGCTGTTGCAGCCATTCCTGAAGGTCTTCCTGCCGTCGTTACGGTCACCCTGGCAATTGGTATCTCGAAGATGGCGAAGCAGAACGCCATCGTGAAGCGTTTGCACTCAGTCGAGACACTCGGATCAACATCGGTTATTTGTTCAGACAAAACCGGCACACTCACGCTGAATCAGATGACCGCCCGTGAAGCGTTTCGTGGCGGCGAGGTCTGGTTGGTAGATGGCGGGGGATACGGCACCGAAGGAACCATCACCTCTTCGGGTGGTCGTGTTGTCACGCCGGAATTTTCCACCGATGCACTTCTGCCGGCAGCGTTGTGTTCCGACGCCGTTCTTGTGCCGCATGCACCTGATGGTCCGGGAATCATCGGTGATCCAACCGAAGCAGCTCTTGTTGTCATGGCAGCAAAAGCCGGACTCGATGCGCCAACGGAACGTGCGCTCCGCCCGCGTCTCGCCGAGGTCCCGTTCGATTCAGCCACCAAGTTCATGGCCACGTTCCACCTGGCCGATCCGAACTCGCCGAACGGCGATGTCCTGATCTGCGTAAAGGGCGCACCCGATGTTGTCCTTGGAATGTCGACCACCTTCTCTGAACCCGATGGTTCGGAACAAGTGCTCGACGCCACAGCGCGTGGGTTCCGTCGCTCCGATAACGACGGGCTCGCTTCGCAGGGCATGCGGGTCCTTGCTGTCGCCACACGCCGCGTTCCCGCTTCGCAGATCATCGACGCCAACGGCACGGTGACCAATCCTGAAAGCTGGATCAGCGACCTTCGACTCGAACTTCTTGTTGGCATTGTCGACCCAGCTCGGACTGAAGCCCGCGATGCGATTGCGTTGTGTCATCGCGCCGGAATCGACGTCAAGATGATCACTGGCGATCACGCAGTGACGGCCGGTGCTATCGCTGCTCAGTTGGGTATTCAGGGCGAGGTTGTTACCGGCGACGATCTCGACGCAATGTCTGACGAGGAATTGTCGGCTCGGATCGGCGCAATCGCGGTATGCGCCCGCGTCTCCCCAGAGCACAAGGTGCGAGTCGTCGAAGCACTTCGAAGCAACGGTGAGATTGTCGCAATGACCGGAGATGGCGTGAACGACGCCGCCGCCTTGCGACGTGCCGACATTGGCGTAGCGATGGGTATCACCGGAACGGAAGTCACCAAAGAAGCCGGCGACATGGTTCTCGCCGACGACAATTTCGCCACAATTGTTGAAGCCGTGCGCGGCGGCCGAGCCGTCTACGACAACATCCTCAAGTTTGTTCGATTCCAAGTAGCGACCGCATTCGGCGCAATCGCCACAATTCTTGGAGCCTCAGCGTTCGGGCAGCATGTGCCGTTCTCGCCAATTCAAGTGCTTTGGGTCAACTTGATTGCAGATGGACCCACCGCGGTTTCGCTTGGTGTCGACGCCCCCGCACCGGGCCTCATGAATCGCAAACCGATTCCCGCCGATGCAGTGATTCTCAGTCGACGCCGTCTGAGTCAGGTCATGTTTCAAGGTTTCGTTACCGCCTTTGGGGTGCTCGCTGTTTACCTCTTTGCGATCAATGAATACGAACCCGATGTCGCAAAGGGCGAGGTACCCGTCGTCGCAACGACGATGGCGTTTACTGCATTCGTGTTCGCACAGTTAGTGAACGTCTACAACGCTCGTTCTGAAACTTCATCACTCTTTTCGCGGTACACACTGACCAACTGGAAACTCGGTGCGTCGGTTGTCATCGTATTCTTCTTGCAAATCTTGCTGACAGTCTTTGAGCCGATGAAAAATCTTTTCGATACTTCGTCGCTTACCGCCACACAGTGGGGACTATGTCTCGTACCGCCGCTGTTACTGCTTGTAGCGGTGGAACTGTGGAAGTTGGTTGTCCGTAGCCGCGTCACTCGCCCGACGACGATCGACTCAAGCGATGAATGATTCTTCACATCAGAGCCGCCGCGAACGATTCGAGGAATTCGAAAAGGCCGCAATTGAGGCGGAACTCGAAACGGGTCGTCGAGAAGAGTCGATTGCCGAAGCAAAGCGGCACATCCTCATTCGCATCGGTCGCGTTTTTCTCGGGACGATTGTGGTCATTTCGGGCCTGTTGATGCTGCCGCTTCCAGGTCCAGGCATGCTTACGATTGCTGCCGGTCTTGCGTTACTCGCATCCGATGTTCCGTTCGCCCGCAAACTTCTTGAAAATGTCCGCAAGCGTCTGCCGGCAGACGCCGATGGCAAAGTGTCGAAGCCTGTTGTGATCGGTGGCCTCGTCGTGAGCGTCGTGACCGTCGCTTCCAGCCTTTGGTGGACATTCTTCCGCTGACGCCCGCGGGCACTGGGTTACGGGACGACGCTGGCCCACGCATCAAGAAGTGAAGCGTCTCCTGCGGTGTCGAGTCCATCAGTGGTGATTGGTACTCGGTTCCAGGCCCATGCATAAAGCGGAGAGGCAGGACCGCGAACGGCGATATCGCCCTTTGCGTGTTCGCGAATCGTGGTGGGATGCCCGTCGACAAACGTCGTGAGCCATTCCCCAGCCGTGTCGGTGCAGTGCAAGTGGAAGCTTGACGAAAGCGTGGGGTTCTTCACCGAAGACAAGATCGGCATCAACACGGTCAGGAGTTCGTCGATTCCATCAACTGCGGAGGCATCATGAAACGGATCGATAGCGCTACCAGCAGCGTTCTGTGCATCCCAGCGATGGATCTCGACCTCATGGGCCATGCGCCGCTGCCAGAACTCGTTCGTGAAGTTCTCGCCGCTGAAATTCCACGAGGGCCCGTCGGGATCGCAGGATTCAAGCGTGTCGCAAATGACAGAGAGGATCTCGTCGAAGGCGTCGAAGAGTGCCTCGTCGCGCGGGAGGCTCACAAACGCGTCCTCGGCAGGCGGGGACATCAGCGCCTCGGCAACGCACAGGTTGGTGCGTTGCAGCACTTTGCCCGTGTGGCCGAGAAGGCGGCCGACAGCCCAGCCAGGGCAGTGTTCGATGGGTGTCTCAAGGCCAGCAGCTCGTGCAGCTGCGGAAAGTCGGGTGCCTTCGAGTCGGAGAGTTTCGACGTGATTCATCGCGTTGTTCTACACGGTGAGGGGCCAGTAGGCCCTTCTTCTTTCCTTTGGTCGGAGCGAATCTTGCTGATGCCGATACCGTCAGAGCCATGACAAGTGACGGCGAACCAATGGGCGAGAAGCCCCGCAGCCCGATCTGTCCGCATGTCATCAAGAGGCCCGTGATGACACAGGTCTGGCGCGACGTCACGTTTGCGCATTGGGCGGTGCCGATTGCCGACGTTGCGGCGCTCCTGCCATCCGGCCTCGAGGTCGATACCCATCAGGGTCAGGCCTGGGTATCGCTCGTTGGTTTCGAGATGGACGCGCTGCGGCTGCGCGGGTTTCCTGCGATTCCGACCACGCATCGTTTTCTTGAGTTCAATGTTCGTACCTATGTCATCGGTTCCGAAGGCCCGGGAGTGTGGTTCTGTTCGCTCGATGTTGCGCAGTGGCTTCCTGCTTTAGTTGCGCGAATCGGATTCGCACTTCCGTATGACAAAGGTGCAGTCGACGTGAGTCATGATCGTTCGCGCATTGTGTGGACGGTTGATCGAACGTGGCCCGAGCGCGCGCAGGGGAGTCTTGCCGTCTCGGTCGAAGCTGACGACGTTGCCCCTGTCGTCGATGATCCGCTTGCAACCTTTCTCACTTCTCGTTGGCGTTTGTATGCCAAAACACGTGGTGGACGTTTAGTCACCGCGCCGGTTGAACACGAACCATGGCCACTTTCATCTGCTCGTTTTATTGGGGCCGACACGGGGCTTGCATCGATTGCAGGTTTCGATGTGCAAGGTGATCCGATTGTGCATCACGCCTCTGCAGTGCACGTTCGTGTTGGTCTGCCAAAACTGCTTCCGAAGCGTCGAGCCCGAGGTCCTGTCACGGTGTGGTTCGACGATGATTGCGGTGTGTGTTCCGCCTCAGTTCGTTGGCTAATGAAGCGCACTGATTCCTCGGTCATATTCCGACCCAACCGAGAACTCGATGACGCCGCCCTTCTGAGTGCGTCGTCTGATGCCATCGTCGTCACAGCCGCAGGCGAGTCATGGACGGCGATTGCGGCGGTGGCCACAGTTCTCGATCGATCGGGCTGGCTGGGTCGTGTGGGGGCCTTTGGCCTGCGATTCCCAGGCATTCACGCCATCGCGGGGCTGGTCTATCGATGGATAGCGGCGAACCGGGCCCTGCTCTCGGCCCGCTTGGGGCTGGCCGCCGGTTGCCAGCTCCCAAAAAGTACCTCTTGACAAAGTAACTTTTAGCAAAGCAATATGTCAGGGTCCGCAGAACGCCTACGAGGCACCGCAGGAGGAACCCCATGACACCGACACAGAAGGCCATCACCAACGTCGATGTGACCCCGGCCGAAGCAGATCTTCCGACCATGATTTCGGTCGATGACCACGTCATGGAGCCCAAGGAACTCTGGCAAGAGCAACTGCCGGCCTCGCTGCGTGAACGCGGCCCTCGCACCGTGCGCGAGAAGGTCAAGCTTTCATTCAAGGGCGGCCACTACGGCTTCGAGCGCAATGCTGAAGACGGCCAATGGTGCGATGTTTGGTTGTTCGACGATCTCGTCACGCCCACGGGTCTGTTGCATGCTCCCGCCGGCGTGCCGCGTGATGAACAGCGCAACATTCCTGCGGTCTATGAAGATTTTCGCGACGGAACCTGGGATCAAACCGCACGGCTTGCTGACATGGATCTCAATCATGTCGATGCTGCTATCAACTACCCAAATATTTTTCCGCGCTTTGCCGGTCAGGGTTTTCTTGAGCGATCCGACAAGGAACTCGCGCTCACGTGTTTGCGCATTTACAACGACTGGATGATTGACGACTGGTGCGCCGGTGCTGGCAAGGGTCGACTCATTCCGCTCACGCTTGTTCCCCTTTGGGACCCAGCGCTTGCAGCAGAAGAAGTTCGACGTTGTGCCGCCAAGGGCAGCTACGCAATTGCGTTCAGTGAGAACGTTGCCAAACTCGGACAGCCTTCGCTCTACACCGGAGCATGGGATGTCTTGTGGGAGGCCTGCCAAGAGACCGAGACCAGTGTGTCAATGCACATCGGTTCGTCATCTTCGATGCCCACGACATCTGACGATGCACCGCTGGCAACGTCAATGTCGATGTATGCACAAAACGCTCAAGGTTCATTATGTGATTGGGTGTTTTCGGGTTCTCTTGAACGATTCCCCGACATCACGATTGCTTATGCAGAAAGCCAAGTGGGCTGGATGCCCTTCCAATTAGAACGCATGGACGCGGTGTGGCGCGACGGCCGTGGCGATGTCGACCACGTAAAGACTCTGCCCAGCGAACAGGTCAAGGGCCGGGTCTACGGATGCGTGTTCGACGATCTCCACGGATTAATCAATCGCGATGCTGTTGGAACAGATCACATTTTGTGGGAGACCGACTACCCGCACTCCGACGGCACGTTTCCTCATTCACGAAAGATCGCACACGAGTTGTTCACCGCTGCCGGCATGAATGCAGAAGAGTGCCGCATGGTGTTGCGTTCGAACGCGGTGAAGGCGTATGGGCTCGACCGCTTTGGTGTCACGCCCTAGTGGCTGAGCAACTTCCTGGAACCGACGGGCTTCTTGGCCACGTGGTGCGGCTCAACGTGGCGGTCGATCGCGTGCTGAACGAGATCGTCGGTTCCTCGGGAATTTCTGTCGCTGACTATCTCGTGCTCGGTGTTGTCCGCCGATCCCCCAACCATCGCAGCGCCCCAACCGCGATTTGTGAAGTGCTCGGTCGCACCACCGGCGGCATGTCGCTGACACTCGATCGTCTCGAGGGCGCCGGCCTCATCCGGCGCTTGCCCGATCCTGGCGATCGTCGTCGAGTGGTGGTCGAAGCAACACCGACTGGCGTCGATCTCGCCAAGCGGGTGAACGCCGACCTTCACGGGTGGGAAGACTCCCTTGGTCTCTCTGGGGCCGAGAGGTCCGATCTGGCGGGGGCAATTGGACGTCTGACTGAAGCCATCGATGGTGCTCCTGATCGCATGGCATCGCCTGTTTCTTAGGGGTTGAGACTGCGGGCATTCGGGTCCCGAGGGCTTCCCCTGCTAGAAAAACAGGGCTCCCGCCTCTGGACAGGGTCCATTGCTGGTGGGGCTTCATCACCTAGTCGGGTGATGATTCGATCGAACACGAAGGAACGCTTTCAATGGGCATGCTCGACGGCAAGATCGCCATCGTCACTGGCTCGGGACACGGCATTGGCCGTGGTCACGCCATGGAACTCGCGAAGCACGGCGCCAAGGTTGTTGTGAACGACCTTGGTGGCAGCGTCACCGGTGAAGGCGCAGGCCGCGCCGCCGATGAAACTGTGGCCCTGATCGAAGCTCGCGGCGGAGTCGCGGTGCCGAATTATGGCAACGTCACCGATCACGAAGCATGTGGCGACATGGTCAAGCAGGCCATCGACACCTTCGGCGGTCTCGACATTGTCGTGAACAACGCGGGCATCGTGCGCGACGCAGCCATCTGGAACATGCCGGTTGAAGACTGGGATGCCGTCATGGCCGTCCACGTTCGCGGCACGTGGTCACTTAGCCACTTCGCAGCGAAGTACTTCCGCGATCAGTCAAAGGCGGGCACCCCGCGCGCTGGGCGAATCATCAACACCACGTCAGGTGCTGGTCTTGGTGGAAACTTTGGTCAGACCAACTACGCCACAGCCAAGGCTGCAATTGCTGGTCTCACTCTCACTCTTGCGCAGGAACTCGCTGCCATCGGTACCACTGTGAACTGCATCGGCCCAGCGGGTCTCACCCGCATCACCGCCACCATGCCTGGCGCTGGTGAAGCGTTCGAGCCTGACGACATTGCCGATGACGACTTCCACCCAATGGATCCGGGTAACTCGTCTCCTCTGGTTGCATGGCTGGCAAGCGATCAGGCTGCCTATGTCAATGGTCAGGTCATCCGCGCTCTTTACGACAAGATCATCTGGATGCAGGGATGGCGCGAGCGCATCACCATCGACAACAACAACAAGAAGTGGGACGCCACCAAGCTGGGGGGCCGTTTCGCTTCTGAGGTATTCCAGGTTGCTCCGACGGGTATCAATTTCTTGCAGGCTTGATTCATTCAGCCGCACGAAACGCAATGGAGGGCGGCCAATAGGCCGCCCTCCATTGCGTTCGGGGCGTTCCGCTCTCTGGCCAGCTGTTGCTCGTCAACTCGCGACAAAGACCTTGAAAGAACTTGGCTGGTAATTCGTTAAAGCAACGAGCGCGGTTCAAGATCGCGAATCGCTGCACACGAACGCGTGATCATTGATGAAAACATCGCGTTTGATGCATCTGAGGGTGTTGCAGTCGCGTAGACCGCACCGAGAACAGTGACGAGCGGACCTTGCGGGGTGCCGAGTCTGTAATCGTCGAAGCATTGTTCGACGGTGATATCGACGCCGTGTTTCGTGATTGCCTCGTGGTACGTCGCCACGAGATCACGTTCGTTTGCGCGTCGAAGTTCGGTGTCAACGCCAAGCCCGAGGAAGTAGCCGAGATCACGACCGGCAAATCCGAGTCCGACGGTCTGCCAATCAAGCGTGGTGATTGGCGAGCCATTTGGAGCGATCATCAGGTTGTCGGGACGGAAATCTCCGTGGATGAGCGTGAGGTTTGTGAGGCGGGACAGCAGCCAGTCGCCCATCCATGTCGAAAGATCATCAAGCGTTGCGATGTCGTCAGCCGACATCCATTCACCAAACTGTGCGACGAACTGTGGCACCGCTCCGGCAAAAATCTGTGCGTGAAATCCTGCACCTTCTTCCGACGGTGGTCGTAGCGCGGGGATGTCAAGCAGCGTCGGATCGCCCCAACGAGGTCCATGGAGGCCAGCCATTTCGCGCAATGCAACATGCGCTTCAGGAACGGTGGCACCAGGGACTTGGGCACCGGGTTCGGACGGAGCGAGATCGTCGAGCAGAAGAACGAACGAGACCGCGTCATCGGTAATCGTTGCGTACCAACACTGTGGAATGCGGATGTCGACCGTGGAGCCGAGCTCGGTGTACCAGAGGTATTCGCTGCGGTAGCCGTCGGCGATCAGGGTGCGAGTTTCTGGATCGCCGCCTGCCATCTTCGCGACGAACGATTTGGGAAGCCCGTTCGCCGGGTCAGCCCAGTCGATGGTGAGACGCCAGGATTGGCCCATCTGGCCAGTCCCGACACGAAGTGAGCGAACGGACGAAACCTCTGAGCCGAGGGCAGCGCTCAACCAAGCGGGGTCGATATCGGCGATCTCGTCGGTGGGGGGTGCAGCGGGAAGATTCGTGGGTAGAGACACGGCTCACCTCAGGTGTGAGAGCGGGTGGAGATTGGCTACCGTAGGCGAATCGCCCCGGGGGAATCGGGGCAGATCCACCTAGGGGGAACAATGACCGAGATCACCACGGTGTTCGACGCTGACAATCACTATTACGAGCCGATTGATGCGTTCACTCGCTATATCGAACCGGAGTTCAAGCGCCGCTGTATGCAGTGGGCCGAGGTCAATGGCAAGCAGATGCTTCTGGTGGGCGGAAAGATCAACCGCTTCATCCCGAATCCCACGTTTGACATGCTCTCGGCGCCGGGAAGTCTTGAACAGTATTTCCGTGGCCGTAACCCAAAGGGCGACAGCGTCAAGGACCTTTTCGGAGAGCTGTTGCCATGCGATCCCGCGTATCGCGA
>CAIKHC010000421.1 GCA_903827085.1 uncultured Candidatus Nemicrothrix sp.
ATCTTTCCGGTTTCGAGCCGGGCCATGGGCAGGAACAGAAGAGCAATAAACAAAATCGCAGCCGGAATTGCCTCGTCGGCATAGGCCCAGTCCTTGCCCCATTCGAGGTACACCGCTGAAAACGACTTCGCCAGGCCAATCACCAAACCACCAACAAACGCCATTGGAATGGACTTGAGCTGCGCAATCGCAGCAGCGGCTGAAGCGACAACGATGATGAGTGCGAGATTCTCAACTACAAGGCCAGTCTCGGGTGCGATCAAAATGCCGGCAAGGCCGGCAGTCATGCAACCCAAAGCCCACGACGAACCTGAAATGATCGAAGGCTTTGCCCCCGTGAGGCCAGCCAGACTGCGACTGTCAACAACGGCCCGCATCGAAATGCCTAAGCGCGTTTTGTACAGGAGAAATCGCAATCCGAGAGCAACGAGCAGCGCAACGACAACGGTGATAATCCGATGCCAGGTCGCGGTGACATCGCCAAACTGCACGCCTTGGGTGTTTTGAAAGAACTGTGGCAAGGAGCGGCCTGTTTTTGGAGACCAAATGGTCAGCGTGATGCCCATAAACGTGAGCATCAGGCCGACAGTGACCATGAGCTGCACGACAAGTGCGGCATCGCGAAGGCGCCGCATAATCACTTTGTCGAGCAGGAATCCAATCGCTGGAGCGATCACAAATAACGTGATGATCAGTGCCACCAACGTCGGCAATCCTTGCTTCACCGTGAGTTGCCAATAACAAAAGGCCAAAAAACATCCGATAGCCGCATGGGCAAAATTGAAAATGCCAGTTGTGGCGTAGGTAACAACGAGGCCACCAGCAGTAATGGCATAGATGCCACCGAGGGCAATACCTACAACGAGGAACGACGAAATTGTCTTCGCGCTGATTGACGCTCCACCCCAATTCTTGTTGACCAAGAAAAGGATGACGAGACCAACGACAATCGCGGAAATCAGCCGTGGACTGACTTTGAGCCGCATGTTCCCCCCTACTGGAATGTTGTGATGTGAAACAGAGGGGTCAGCCCTTGCACGGGCTGACCCCTCTCACTACTACCTGTTGGTGCTACTTGATGTTTGCAGCAGCTGCCGCGGGATCAATCTTGACAGTCGTGATGTTTGAACTCTTGCAGTCAAGCGTGCCGGCTTCCTTCGGGAAGACTCGTGTGAACTTGCCGCCATTGATTTGCATGATCACCATGCAGTCAGAGAACACCTTCGGCGCAGTGCGAGCCTTGCCAATCCAACCATCAGCGTCGAATGAAAGTGTCTTCATCTTCTCGAGGATGTTTGCACGAGTGATTGCGTTGGCACCCTTTTCGGCGACGATCTCATTGACCGCCTGAGTGAAGGCCATGCCGGCCTGCCATGCCTGGGCACCGAATGCGTCCGGCTTGCCACCGGAAGCATCGACATAGGTCTGAACGGCCTTGTTGGTCGAGGCTTCCTCGAATGGAACGAATTGCATCCAGACATAGGTGCCATCGACATCAGCGCCAGCGGTCTTGAAGTTTTCGGTGTAGCAGGCGAGTGAACATGCCCACACATCGACGCCAGTGAGCCCCTGTGCCTTTGCTTCCTTGCGAAGCTTCGTCATAGCGACGTC
The DNA here is from genome assembly GCA_903827085.1 of uncultured Candidatus Nemicrothrix sp. GTDB lineage: Bacteria > Actinomycetota > Acidimicrobiia > Acidimicrobiales > Acidimicrobilacustridaceae > Acidimicrobilacustris > Acidimicrobilacustris europaeus. Next base: position 1,612 of record CAIKHC010000421.1, read on the forward strand.
ATTTGAGCCCATGTAGGCGTAGTTGCCGCCGCCAGTCTTCAGGGCCTGCACGTACGTGTTGAACGCTGACTGCTCGGAACGACCCGACACCTTCATCGTGTCAATCCACGTCACACCCGCCGACTTCTGAGCTTCGATCTGATAGGTAGATGACTGCACCGTGGTGGGCAGATCACCTGGAACCAGAAAGACACCCTTGAGGTTCGGTTGGATGGTCTTGTAGAAGCTCGTTGCTCCAACAAAGGCTTTGAGGTCACGAACTCCGGTGTTTGTTCCGGTGCAGGGCTCGGCCACCGCTTGAACGATCCAAGCATTTGCTGCGCACTGCTCGTTCACATCGTTGGCGAGAGCGGCAAAATCGGGAATACCGATCGGCTGCCCTGCCTTATCAACACACTTCCCAAGGTCGGTCACGTCGGGGTTGAACAATGCGTTGCCACCCACCATCGCAACCGCGGTCTTGCATGCATTGATGATGCCGTTCTTGGATTCGGTTGCGTCAAGCTTGGAATCCCATGCTTCGACCTTCAACTGGCGACAGCCAACACCGCCATTCGCGTTCACCCACTTGGCGTAGGCGTTCATCGCGTCGACATTGCCCTGGAACAAACCAGGTGCCAAAGGTGAACCGGTATCGGCCATGACCTCAACGGTGATCGTGTCTGCGCTCACGCCAATTTCAGTTGCTTGCAATGCTTCTTTTGTGCAATTGGCATTTGCCTTGGCTGTGGAGCTTTCGCCCGAGCCACTTTCGCTATCTGACCCACTACGGCCACAACCGACAGCAAGGATGCTGACGCTGAGAGCCGCGATGAGCACACCTGCTCTGAATCGCTTCACTTGGTTCCCCCCTGGGAGTTGTTGAACTACTTGGCGAACCATAACCGAATTCACAAACGCGTGTGTGACGACCGGCACAGAGGCGACTGCGGCTCTGTCGGCCTCCCGATCGAAGCACCGAACCCGCCCCAAAACGCAAAGTGACCGGCCGGTAACCAAGGTTCCGACCGGTCACGCTGCGACCCCGACTAACAGGAAATGCCACCATCCATCATGAGGGTTGCGCCACTGACATAGCGAGCTTCGTCAGAGCCCAAATAGGCGTAAAAACTCGCCAATTCAGCGGGCTTTCCGACTTCAACGTTGTCTCGCGACATCTTGCGCATGCGACCCCAGTCCGCACCCTTTGGCGGGACGAACGCGGTGTACATGTTCGTCTCGACACCGCCAGGAGCAACCGCACAGATTCGGATCGGCACGTCATATTCGGTGGCGAGCGCACGGGTGAGCGCCGACACGCCGCCCTTCGACGCGCAGTAGGCCGCGCTCCAGGGCTGGCCCATGACCGCCGCAGTCGACGAGGTGTTCACGATGACCCCATGGCCTCGCTCCACCATCTGAGGAAGCACGGCGCGGCACATGAAATAGGTGCCAGTGAGATTCACGGCGATCATGCGTTCGAACTTGGCCGGGTCTCCGTCGTGGCTGTTATCGAAGCCACCAATGCCAGCGACGTTGCACAACACGTCGACCTGACCAAACGCCTTCGTCACATCTGCGACAACCGACTCAACGCTTTCCCAACTACTGACATCGCAGGCGAGAGCGATCGCGTTTGGTCCAATTGATTTCGCGGTTTCCTGTGCATTCTCGAGATTGACATCGAGACACGCGACCTTGCCGCCTTCGGCGCCAAATCGCTCGGCGACTCCGCGCCCGATTCCTGAACCGGCGCCAGTAACGATGACACCCTTGCCTACATACCGCTGTTCCATAGTTCCCCCATTGTTGAGTGAGTTGCGCGTGAAGCCATCACGACATTGCGTGCGGAATCAAGCAGAGATTGTTTTAACGACGAAATCAGCCGATGGTAAGCACGCCACGGGCAACTGCACCCGAATGCATGTCATGCACTGCGTCGTGGAAACCCTCGAGCGGATAGGTAGCAGTTACGAGCTCGTCGAGCATGAACTCGCCCCGACGGTAGAGATCAATGATCTGCAACATGTCGCTATGTGGGCTGTACGAACCTGCACGACAACCAATGACTGAGCGTTCGTTCTGCGTGAAACGCTGGTACGGAAGCGTGAAGGTTGCGTCGCCACCAGGGGTGCCGATGATGACAACCGTGCCGCCCCAATCGAGCATTTCAAGGGCGTTCGAGGTCACCGCTGGGTGGCCGACGACGTCGTACACCCAATCAACACCGCCAGCATTGAATGGTCCGGAAAGTTCGGTCTCGCTGTAAGGAACGAGTCGACGCACCTGCTCAACGATGTCTTCGTCGAGGCCATTGAGGAAATCGGTTGCGCCGAACTGACGAGCGAGTGCTTCCTTCTCGGGTTCGGTGTCGATCGCAATGATGCGCGACGCGCGCTTTACGCGCAGTGCCTGAATGGCATTGAGGCCAACGCCGCCGCAGCCGTAGACAACTGCGGTCTGACCGATCTTCACATCGGAGCGATACAGGACGGCTCCTGCGCCAGTCATGACGCCGCAACCGACAAGGCATGCAGAAGTGAACGGAACATCTTTGGGAATCTTCACGGCCTGAAAACCACGGATCACCGTGCGTTCGGTGAACACCGATGCTGCCGCAAAGTTCCAGCACGCTTCGCCATCGAGAGTGAAGGGCTGAGCCATGTTGCCAAGTGTCTGACGGCAGCGCGTGGGCTTGCCCTGTGCGCACGCCTTGCAAACGCCACACGCAGCAAGGGTCGAGATGATGACGTGATCACCTTCGACAACGTGGGTGACGCCAGTGCCGACCTTTTCAACAATGCCCGCACCTTCGTGGCCCAACACTGCGGGTGAAGGCCATCCGAACGCACCTGCGGCTGCAGTCACGTCGCTGTGGCACACACCAGCAGCCATCACCTTGACGATGACTTCGCCAGCGCCGGGATCCCGAACTTCGAGTCCGTCGAGAACCTCAGCTTTGTCGCCAGTGAAAACGATGCCCTTCATGAATTCCCCCAGAGGTGAGTCAGTAAATGTTGAATAGGTCGAACTACAAGTTCAGTGGGACTCAGCTGCCCCAGATAATTGACTGCCATTCGGTGTAGGCGTCGAGACCCCAGTTGCCGCCATCGCGGCCGATACCGGACATCTTGAAACCACCGAACGGTGTTTCGTGGTGGGTCTGCACACTGTTGATGCCAACGCGACCCGAACGAATTTCCTTGGCGACTTCGTAGGCGCCAGGAGTATCGGAACCAAAGACGTAAGAGAACAAGCCGTAATCGCTGTCGTTCGCGATGTTGATGGCGTCGTCGACCGTCTCGAACGGAACGACCACAACAACCGGGCCGAAGATTTCTTCACGCACTGGCGTCATCGTGTTGTTGCAACCAGCAAGAAGGGTTGGGCCAATGAAGTAGCCCTTGTCCGGCCCTGCGTTGCGACCGTCGACAACAATCTCTGCACCTTCAGAAACTCCTGCTTCGATCATTGCCTGAATGCGGCCAAGCTGAACGGCAGAAATAACCGGGCCAACCTGTGTTGCTGCATCGAGCGGATCGCCAACCTTGAGAGCGCGCGCTGCACCTTCAAGACGGGTGACGAGTTCGTCATAACGGCTGCGATGCACGATGACGCGAGTCGGGGCCGTGCAGATCTGGCCTGAGTGGAACGCCCACACACTGGCGATACCAGCAACAGCCTTTTCCATATCGGCATCTTCAAGAACGATGCATGCACCCTTGCCGCCGAGTTCATGAAGCTGACGCTTCATGGTGGGAGCACCTGCAGCAACAATTGACGCACCAACTGCCGACGAACCGGTGAACGACACCATGTCGACGTTGGGATCAGAAACAAGATTCACGCCAGCAGCAGGACCACTACCGGTGACAATGTTGATGACACCCTTCGGGAATCCAACGTCTTCAAGAATCTTGGCGAGCTCGATAACGCACAACGGATCCTGCGGTGCCGGCTTCATAACAACGGTGTTGCCTGTTGCGAGCGCCGGAGCAATCTTTCCGACCATTGAGGTGGTTGGGAAATTGTACGGAGCGATACATGCAACGACTCCGACCGGCACCTTGCGGGCGTAACCAGCCATAAGTGCACCTGCGGCGAGCGGCGTTGTGCCGATTGGTTGCGGCGGAAGCGCAACGTTCTGGTCGTACAACGCGCCTCTTGCATAACGATCGAACCGCGAAATCGCGACAGGGATCTGCATGAGCGAACCAACCGATGATGTTGCACCGGTTTCGCTGATGACAAGCGGAATCAACTCAGGCGTGCGCTTGGCCAGTTCCTTGCCAGCGGCAGCGAGAAGAGCGGAACGCTCTTCGGGGGTCGTGCGGCTCCAGGCAGGAAGTGCTTCCTTCGCTGCTGCAGCGGCTCGGGCGACATCTTCGGCCGAGGCCTCGGGAGCGCCGGTGACGACCTGTTCAGTTGCGGGGTTGATGATGTCGTATGTGCCATCGCCACCGGGGACCCATTCGCCCCCGATGAGCTGGCGGTACTCGTTCATGGTTGCCATGGGTCGCACGTTAGGACAGCGCCCGCCGTCCGTCACACTGACCCTCCTTCCCGACGGTGGACGCCCGCCGAGAGCCGTGTAATCTGACGGTCTGTCAGAAACGCCGCCGACGGGTGGCCGACGAGAGGTGGTCGCAATGTCCGACGCAATGTACGACGAGGTCATCAAGGGCGGAACCGTCATCGATGGCACTGGTGCTCCCGCACGCATCGCCGACATCGGCATCCGCGACGGAAAGATCGTTGTCATTGGTCAGGTCGACGGCGAGGCCGCCATCGTCACCGATGCATCTGGCCGCATGGTGATGCCTGGTGTCATCGACGCCCATACCCATTACGACGCGCAGCTTCTGTGGGATCCAGGCGCATCCCCATCAGCAAACCACGGCGTCACCACCGTGATCGCCGGCAACTGTGGATTCACCCTCGCCCCCCTGCGCCCCACTGTCGCCGAAGCGGAATACCTCCAGGAAATGATGAGTCGAGTCGAAGGAATGCCTCTTCCCGCACTCAAGACCATCAATTGGAACTGGGAAACGTTCGAGCAGTACCTCAACCAGTTCGAGAATCGCATCTCTGTGAACGCCGGTTGGATGGCCGGACATTGCGCCATCCGTCGCTATGTCATGGGCCCCGATTCCGTGGGCGGCGAAGCAACCCCCGAACAGATCGATGCCATGGTGGCCGAACTGCGCAAGGCCATCGAAGTCGGTGCCCTCGGATGGTCGTTCACGACTTCGGGCAGCCACAGCGATGGCGACGGACAACCGGTGCCAAGCCGATGGGCCTCCAACGAAGAAATGCTCGCGATGGCCACCGAGGTCGGCAAGCACGAAGGCACAAGCCTCGAAGGCATCGTTCCCGGTTGTCTCGATCGATTCGCCGACGACGAAATTGAATTGCTCGCAACTTTGAGTGCTGCGGCAAAGCGCGTCATGAACTGGAACGTGCTCACGATCGACAGCCGCGAACCCGACCGAGTCGGTCGCCAGGTCGAGGCCTATGACCGCGCCA
>CAIKHC010000422.1 GCA_903827085.1 uncultured Candidatus Nemicrothrix sp.
CCTCGACAAGAAGTTCGGTGCACCGACCATCACCAACGATGGTGTTTCCATCGCTCGTGAAATTGAACTCGAAGATCCCTTCGAGAACATGGGTGCACAGCTGGTCAAGGAAGTTGCAACAAAGACCAACGACATCGCTGGCGACGGCACCACCACCGCCACCGTTCTTGCCCAGGCTCTCGTTCGCGAAGGACTTCGCAACGTTGCTGCAGGTGCAAGCCCGCTTGGTCTCAAGCGTGGCATCGAAAAGGCTGTTGCTTCTGCAGTTGAAAGCATCAAGAAGCAGGCCAAGGAGATCGACGACAAGTCCGAGATCGCTCAGGTTGCCAGCATTTCTGCTGCAGACACCGTTATCGGCGGCGTGATTGCTGACGCAATCGACAAGGTCGGCAAGGACGGCGTTGTCACCGTTGAAGAGTCCAACACCTTCGGTATGGATCTCGACTTCGTCGAGGGCATGCAGTTCGACAAGGGCTACCTCTCCCCGTACTTCGTTTCTGACCTTGAGCGTCAGGAAGCAGTGCTCGACAACCCGTACATCCTCTTCGTGAACTCGAAGATCTCGTCAGTACAGGACATGCTTCCCGTGCTCGAGAAGGTCATGCAGTCGGGCAAGCCCCTTCTGATCATCGCCGAAGATGTCGACGGTGAAGCCCTTGCCACCCTCGTGGTGAACAAGATCCGTGGCACGTTCAACTCCGTTGCCGTCAAGGCTCCGGGCTTCGGCGAGCGCCGCAAGGCAATGCTCGCTGACATGGCCATCCTCACCGGTGGTCAGGTCATCAGCGAAGAGATCGGCCTCAAGCTCGACTCGGCCACGCTCGACCTTCTCGGCACTGCCCGCAAGGTTGTTGTGACCAAGGACGAAACCACCATCGTTGAAGGCGCTGGCGAATCTGCCGACGTCAACGGTCGTGTTGCGCAGATCAAGCGCGAGATCGACGACACCGATTCCGATTGGGATCGCGAGAAGCTCCAGGAGCGTCTTGCGAAGCTTTCGGGCGGCGTTGCGGTCATCAAGGTTGGCGCAGCCACCGAGGTTGAACTCAAGGAAAAGAAGCACCGCATCGAAGACGCGCTCAGCGCAACTCGTGCAGCAATCGAAGAAGGTGTTGTCGCCGGTGGCGGTACTGCACTTCTCCGTGCACGCGCATCGCTGAACAAGACCATCGAATCGCTTGAAGGCGACGAAGCCACTGGCGCTCGCGCTGTCTACCGTGCGCTCGAGGCTCCGGCCCGACTCATCGCTGACAACGCTGGCCACGAAGGTGCCGTCATTGTTCAGCAGGTCGAAGCCGCAAAGGGCTCGATTGGCTTTAACGCTGCAACCGGCGAAATGGTTGACCTTCTCAAGGCTGGCGTCATCGACCCGGCCAAGGTCACCCGCGCTGCACTGCAGAACGCAGCGTCGATTGCGGCTCTGCTCCTCACCACCGAAGCACTCATCGCCGATAAGCCGGACGATGGTGGCGGTGCCGCAGCTGCTGCTGCCGCCATGGGCGGTATGGGTGGCATGGGCGGAATGATGTAAGTCAACCCTTACGGGTTGTTCGCAACGGCCGGTCCTTCGGGATCGGCCGTTTGCGTTGAAGCATGCGTTGAAGTGTGAGTCTTGTCGCTACCCTTGCGTGTATGGACATGTCAGCCGGACCCCCGCCACCCGATCCCGAGAAGTTGCTTGCCGCCTGGACGGAGTGGGAGACAGGCGAAAACACTCCCGGTCGCGTCATGGCCAATCTCAAGACCGCCGGCATGCCGGAACTGTTGCGCGCGCTCGTCGAGCAAAAGCAGGCAGGCGCGTCCTGAATCGGGGAGGCCAGCAGCAGATTCCCCGTCCTGCCGGGACGGTGGAAGGTGGTCCGGCGCCTTGGGCGCATCTTTCTGCAGAACTCCGTCGTCCAACGATGGCCGAGATTCGAACTGTCATGGCCTCGGCGGCTGCTCCGCGTTCACAGGAAGTTGCCGATGGTGCACTTCGGTCTGCCGTGCTCGCAGGGTTGTACGAGGACGTAACGGGGGCC
>CAIKHC010000423.1 GCA_903827085.1 uncultured Candidatus Nemicrothrix sp.
CCTCGGGGACCTCGGCGTTTTCGCCAATGCCCACGCTGGTGAGGATGCGCTCAGTGATTTCCACCATGACCTCGGGATTCTCGAGCAGGTAGGTCTTGGCGTTTTCACGGCCCTGACCGAGCTGTTCACCCTCGTAGGTGTACCAAGCACCCGACTTCTTGACGAAGCCCAGATCGACACCGATATCGATGGTCGAACCTTCACGGCTCACGCCCTTGCCGTACATGATGTCGAACTCGGCCTGCTTGAACGGCGGGGCCACCTTGTTCTTCACGACCTTGACGCGAGTGCGGTTACCCACGACCTCGACGCCGTCCTTGATGGACTCGATGCGGCGAATGTCGAGACGCACTGAGGAGTAGAACTTCAGCGCCCGGCCACCAGGGGTGGTTTCGGGAGAGCCGAACATGACGCCGATCTTCTCGCGCAGCTGATTGATGAAGATGCAGACGGTGTTGGACTTGTTGAGGTTGGCCGTGAGCTTGCGCAATGCCTGGCTCATAAGACGAGCCTGCAGACCAACGTGGCTGTCGCCCATTTCGCCTTCGATTTCCGCACGAGGCGTCAGCGCAGCAACCGAGTCGATAACGATGACGTCGAGAGCACCGGAGCGCACGAGCATGTCGACGATCTCGAGTGCCTGCTCACCAGTATCGGGCTGAGAGATGAGCAACTGGTCGGTGTCAACACCAATGGCCGATGCGTAGACAGGGTCCATCGCGTGTTCGGCATCGACATAGGCGCAGATGCCGCCGTTGCGCTGAGCTTCGGCCACAACGTGCATGGCGAGGGTGGACTTACCGGATGATTCTGGACCGAAGATCTCGACGACGCGGCCGCGAGGCAGACCGCCGACTCCGAGAGCAAGGTCGAGGGCAAGGGCGCCAGTGGGGATCGTTTCGACCTTCATGCTGCCCTTCTCGCCCATTTTCATGACCGAGCCCTTACCAAACTGCTTCTCGATCTGGCCGAGAGCCATGTCGAGTGCCTTGTCGCGTTCTTGTGGGAACGTCGGGCGGTTCGATTCCTTTGCCATCGTCTACTTCTCCTGGGTGTGAGGCCCCGGTCTGCCCGGGACTCGTATGGGTGATCTGTCCACCTGAGCGGGAGCCCCGGTGGCTCCACTGGCGCCGAGGCCCCGGTGGAGATGGATCGCAACCTACGGAGGGGGTGTGACAGGCCCCCGGTGTTCGAACGACAAGACTGTAACTTCGAACACCTGTTCAGTCAATGACCCTCGATCCCAGTCCCCCGTTGGGCTCCCCCACAAGGCTTTCTCGGGCCCCTGCCGGTAGGCTCCAGCCGCTGAACTGTCCTGCTCAGGCGAAAGGTGCCCTCCGATGACCGAGTCCTTGCCCTCCGATCCCGCACAACGCGAAGAGGCCCTGCGTCAGCGCCTCAGCGCCGAGCAGTTCGAGGTCACCCAGTGCAGCGCTACCGAGCGGGCCTTCACCGGCAAGTACTGGGACTGCCACGACGACGGCACCTATCACTGCATCGTGTGCGACGCGCAGCTGTTCAGTTCCGACACCAAGTTCGAAAGCGGCACCGGATGGCCGAGCTTTTTCGATCCCATGACAAACGACGCAGTGGCAACAAAGACCGACAGTTCACACGGAATGATCCGCACCGAAGCACTGTGCGCGTCGTGCGGCGCGCATCTTGGCCACGTCTTCAACGACGGCCCGGGCCCGACCGGCCTTCGTTATTGCATGAACTCGGCGTCGCTTGATCTCAAACCAGTCGAGAGTTAACAAGCAGCGCGACTAACGCGCCAACAGTCGACGACGCAAGTGATCGAGCACCGTAATGACGGTGAACTGTCGCGTTTGTTCACGGTTGAACGGGAACTTTGCCATCGATGTTTCGGTTACTCCGTCGAGGGTCGTTGCCATAAAGACCGTTCCAACCGGAATACCTTCTTGCTCATCGGGGCCGGCAACGCCAGTCACGGCAATACCAACGTCGGAGTTGAGCACTCGACATGCGCCTTCGCTCATTGCGCGCACCGCGTCGTCGCTTACGACCGGACCCTCGGCCACGCCGAGTACATCGAACTTCACCGAGCTCGCGTAACTCACGACGGAACCTTGCAAGACGTCGCTCGCTCCCGGGATGCCAACTAGTCGACTCGCAATCAGCCCACCTGTGAGCGATTCCGCCAAACCAAGTGTGAGACCGCGTTCGCGAAGAAGGTTGAGCACGACTTCTTCCATCGTCTGATCTTCGGTCGAGAAGACATAGTCGGCGAGGATCTTCGCAACCTCGTCGACCTCCGCAGCAACAACTGCATCGGCGAGTTCTGAGGTATCAGCTTTTGCCGTGACACGAACCTTCAATCCTTCAATGCCGCTCGCGAGAAATGCGATCGTGGCGGTACCCGTTCGATCAAGTTCATCGAGACGATCGGCCAACATTTCGGCGATGCCAGATTCGCTGTGACCCCACGTGCGAATCGTGCGACTTCGGATAACCCCGGTATCGCCGGCGCGACGACGAAGTTCCGGGATGACCGTGCCCTCGACCATTTCTTTCATCTCGTACGGCACGCCGGGTACCGCGAAGATGACTTTGTCGCCGATAGGGCACATGAGACCGGGAGCAGTGCCTGGCATTTGCGCAATGCGGCTTGCACCTTGTGGAACCTGAGCTTGGCGAAGATTGTTCGTCGGCATGTTTCGGCCACGAGAGCCGAAGATCTCGTGGAGTCGTTCAATCACCTCTGGGTCTTCTACGAGTTCCACACCCATCACCTCGGCAATGACGTCACGAGTGATGTCGTCCTGCGTTGGCCCAAGACCGCCACACACGATGACTGCATCACTTCGATCAAGCGCGATCTGCAGAGCATCACGGATGCGATCCCAGTTGTCGCCAACCTTTACCTGCAAGAAGCAATCAATTCCGGCGAGTGCGAGTTGTTCGCCGATCCACGACGAATTGGTATCGACGATCTGGCCGAGCAGAAGTTCCGTACCTACAGCAACAACTTCGCAATTCATGACAAGCCCTCCAGGGCATTTGTTGGTGATGTCGGTTGGGTCAACGCCGAGTGCGGTTCATCGCCCTCGTGCAGCACGGTGGTTCTAAGGCGGACCTGCCACGAAAGCAACGCGTTGGCAACAGTGAGCCCCGCAAGAAAAAGGAGATAGACGCTTGGGACGATCCAGTTGATCCCCAAGGTCAGCCATCCGGCCACGCCGGCGAGTGCCGCGGTACCGACATGCACGCCAACGGTAGAGAAACTGGGCGTGCGACGGTCGTTCACACTGATAAACGCAAGCCCCGAGAAAATTCCTATGTACGCAACCATCAGAATCACAACGGCCTTCGAAGAAATTCCCGCATCGCCCACTTGCAGAAATTTCGAAATGCCAACGGCAAGCGCCACGATCGATAGTTGCAGGATGAGGTGAGCAAGTAACCAAAGTTCGCCCGCCAACGCGCCGGGCTGAATCCCTGCTTCCGGGACATCGTCGAAGTAGGTCGAGTACAAACCGAAAAGGATCACGAACATCACAACAAGCGTGACCCCATCAAAGAACACGATTGAGCCGGAACTAATCACAAGCGCAGCCTTCACCAATGACTCGCCCAGAACAATCAGCGTGAGGAGTGCAGCGCGCTCAGAAAGATGATGCGAATCAATTGCAGGAACCGGTCGGCCCGCTTGACTTGAGAGCGAAGTCGGCACGACTAGTAAAAGAAATGCCAGCCCGTAGAGGAATGCATCAGGCCCGTCAGGAGTGAGGACTCCGATTGACATCACCACACCGGCAGCAAGAAGCCGGTTGCGGCGCGATCGAGCCCACGCTCCGATCGGATCGTCCAACTTTGTCGCGCGTTGGTGAGCAAAAGCGACGATAAGGACAGCGAGGAGATATCCCAATCCAACGAGGTCAGTTGAAGAATCGCGTCGGACAAAGACAAGCGTTGTCACAAAGATGACAAACATCAAAGCAAACACGATCCCTCGTTGACCGAGGTCGTCTTGACGCTCAACATTCATAAGCACCGTCATGTGGAACCACAACAGCCAAAGCAATGCAAACATCAAGGAGCATTGTCCAGCGAGCACCCATGACGGATCCTGGGAAAACTCGTTGGAAAGAATCATTGTCGAGGCAACAAAAACAAGGTCGAAGAAGAGTTCAAGGAATCCGACTGGCGGCTTGCGCGACTCGTGGGACTCTGTCGTTGGTTGCGCAGCCATAGACCTGATCGTAGAACGACTCAGGTTGGATCGCTGACCTGCGTCTCCATCGTGGTGGCAGCACGGCTTCCGTCCCACACGTACTGAAACGCGCTGAAGACAGCGAGGAATGTTGCGAGGTAGAGCAGTCCATCGCCCAGCCAGAGGTAATCGGTCGTGAGTGGGAGGAGCACCGCGCCCACCGCCAACGATTGAACGAGCGTCTTGAGCTTCGCCGATTTACGAGCAGGCATCGCCAAACCACGGCGACCCCACCACATGCGATAGAGACTGATGAAGACCTCTCGTACGGCGATTGTTGCGACAGGCCACACCGGGAAGCGATCGACAGCGACGAGCGAAAAGAGCGCTCCGAGCACCAGGACCTTGTCGGCCAAGGGATCAAGAAATGCCCCGCTGCGGGTCGTGCCATGACGTCGAGCGATCCAGCCGTCGACACCGTCGGTAAGGGCAAGCGCTGTCCATAATGCCCACACGAGCCAGCCGCTTGGATTGTCGCTGATCATTGCGAAAAGCAGTGGCGACACCAAAATGCGAAGCATCGTGACGTAGTTCGCCGGAGTTGCAATTGCCGAAGGGCCGTAGGACGGATCGCTCATGAGTCGGCATCCTCGGCAGGTGCGGCGCCATTGGCTACGAGGTCGGGACCAAGGGCATTGACGATGGTCACGGTCGCGAAACTTCCCTGTTCGAGGTCGGGCGCAACCATCACGATGCCGTCAATTTCAGGAGCTTCGCGCCACGGTCGACCAATTCCCGGACTGTCCACAAGCACTTCGACCACCGAGC
>CAIKHC010000424.1 GCA_903827085.1 uncultured Candidatus Nemicrothrix sp.
CGTGACTGAAGACCCAGCCAAACACATCATGATCGGAAAGAAGCAACGCAATCGCATCAGTCAATTGGATTTCTCCGCCAACGCCAGGCTTGACCTGATCGAGGACATCGAAAATCTCTGGAGTGAAAACGTAACGACCCATCACTGCGAGGTTCGATGGCGCATCTTCAGCGGTTGGCTTTTCGACGATCCCGCGCAAGCGCACGAGGTTTTCAGAGAACACCTCGGGATCGATTGACCCGTAATTCGAAATCTCAGAAGACCCAACCTCTTGAACAGCGACAACGGCACATTCGCGTTCTTCATACACCCCGATCATGTCGGCAAGCACCGTGGAACGCTCGTCCATGATGTCGTCACCAAGCATCACGACGAACGGGTTGTCACCAACATGCTTGCGAGCAATCGAGACAGCGTGACCAAGCCCCAAGGGCTCGCCTTGTCGGACGAAATGAATTTCGGCCAGTTCAGCGATGCTGCGCACCTCGGCCAGGGCTTCGTCTTTTCCGCGCTCTGCCAAGAACGACTCGAGTTCAACATTGCGATCGAAATGATCTTCAAGCGACCGCTTGCCGCGGCCCGAGATAATGAGGATGTCGTCGATACCCGCACGGACCGCTTCTTCAACCACGTACTGGATGGCGGGCTTATCGACAACAGGCAGCATTTCCTTCGGCTGCGCCTTTGTTGCCGGAAGAAAACGGGTTCCAAGGCCAGCGGCGGGAATAACAGCTTTGGTAACTCGAGACATCGTGACTCCTCGTCCGAGCGGGACCTGCGGGGACGTGGGCGACATCGTAGGAGCCACGCGACCCATACCCTCGCGCTACCCATTTCCCCGTCTACAGGCCTGAACTCTTCGCTCGCTATGCTGGCAGTCCCTCAGGGCGAGTGCGAGCCGCTGACCTTGTCCCCCTTCTCCCTCGGCCCCGCCGGAGACCCTCAATGCCCACCTATGACTACCGATGCAAAGACTGCAGCCATGAATTCGAGGCACAGCAGGCATTTACCGACGACGCACTGACCGAGTGCCCGTCATGCGGCGGTGCGCTGAAGAAGAAGTTCGGATCCGTAGGCATCGCCTTCAAGGGCAGCGGGTTCTATAAGAACGACGCTCGTGGTTCCTCCAGTTCCTCGACAACCTCAGCGTCATCTGATTCCGCATCGACAACCAGTTCTGACTCCTCGACGTCTTCAAGCACAACATCTTCAAGCACGACTCCTTCGAGCACGAGTTCAGACTCGGGTTCGTCCTCGTCAACTCCCAGCACCCCCTGACAAAGGTCGCACGGACCTCCCACGAAGTGGCCGGACTCCCTAGCGTCGCCACATTCCCCCACTGACCCGCCGTCCGTGGAGTCGCTGTGCACCATTCACAGGTCCAAATCTCGCGTCCGCGTACGTTCCGACGCTGGCTTTCCACCACTCGAGTTCGATGGTCGATAACCGCGGCAGTCGCTCTCTGCTCTTTGGTGTGGACAGTCTCAACCGTGAACTCTGCCGACGCTGCCGCATCCGCATGGGGTCACCGCCGAACCGTTCCCGTCGCCACCTCCGACCTTGAACCTGGGCGCGTCATCACGAATGCAGACATCACCTTCGTCGATCGTCCCATTGCCGTAGTTCCCAACGACGTCGCTGAATCACCGATCGGAAGATCGGTGACACGATCAATCGCGCGTGATGAAGTCGTTCTTGAACGCCGGCTCGCTGGCGGCAGCGCAACTGGTGCCGCATCGCAACTTGATGAGAACTCCTTAGCTTTCGCCATCCCTTCCGATGCCAGCACTCCCCCTACACGGATCGGCGACCACGTTGCCCTCTACGCCCCGTCTGAGGCCATCGCGACCTCCGCTCGTACTTCAGGTCCTGCGTCACGAATTGCCGACCGCGCCGTCGTCATTGCGATCTCTGAAAAGGCCATCACCGTTGGTGTCGTCATCGCTGAGGCATCGGCGGTCGCCAAAGCGCTGCTGTCGGCAAGCGTGATAATCGCCCTCGCTGACTAACCCTTCACCCCACCCCACTAGTGAGACCGGTAGCGTCGCAGCATGTCCGATTCCCCGCCTTCTCACGCAAAGGTTCGCGGCGCTCGCGTCATTGCTCTTTTGCTCGTCCTTCTTCTCGCCACGGGCATCGTCCATACGTTCACCGGCGCGACGCGAGCAAATGCATCTTCAACCGAACTTGCAGCATCAACTGAATTGACCGCTGAAGAACAGGCTGCGGCAAAGAATCAAATGAGCACATGGAAAGCCATAGTGCTGGGAGCCGTCGAAGGTATTACCGAGTACCTGCCGATCAGTTCCACCGGACACCTTGTCGTGACACAGCGAATTCTCGGAATCGGCGATACCGATGCGACCAAAGACGCGGCAGATAGTTACGCAATCGCGATTCAATTCGGCGCAATCCTCGCTGTGCTCGTTCTCTACCGCAAACGCATCGAATCCCTCGTCCGCGGGCTCTTTGGACGCGACACCGATGGCCGCAATCTGCTCGTTGCTCTTGTGATTGCGTTCGTTCCTGCCGTCGTCATTGGCGTGGCCATCGAAAAGCCCATCAAGAGTGCCTTACTCAACGTTGGTCCCATCATTGGCGCATGGATTGTCGGTGGCGTCCTTCTGATTTACCTGGCTCCGAAAATCAAAGCCGATCGACCAGGAATTCTGATTACAAGAATTCAACCTAAACAAGCACTCATCATCGGCTGCGCGCAGGTTCTCGCCATGTGGCCAGGCACCAGTCGAAGCCTCGTCACAATTCTCGCTGCCCTCGCGGTAGGGATGACGCTCGCCGCAGCAGTCGAGTTCAGTTTTCTTCTTGGCCTTATGACCTTGGGCGCAGCGACGCTCTACGAAACAGCCACGAACGGATCAACGGTCATTGATGCGTACGGATGGTTCAACCCACTTGTTGGTTTGATCTTCGCATTCATCTTCGCCGCACTCGCGGTGAAGTGGATGGTCGCTTGGCTCCAGACCCGCAGCCTTGCCATCTTTGGTTGGGAACGCCTCGTTGTTGCTGCGGCCAGCATCGGATTGCTCATCGCTGGAACGATTTAGAACAATCGCTCAGGAGCCACCAAGCGAAAGGTCGGCGATCACGATCGTTGGGCAACCGGTGCCGCCAGGAAGCCATTCGATGTCGTCGCCAATCGCAACGATGTCAAGAAGCATCCGCTGCAGGGTCGAAGCAATCGTTACCTCGCGAACCGGTTCCGCCAGTTGACCGTTGCGGACCATGAGCCCTTCGATCCCGACGGAAATATCGCCGCTCACAAGATTCACACCGGAGTGGAGACCCGTCATCGACTGCAGATACACCCCAGTATCGATGTCGGCCAGCAACGACTCGAAAGAACCTGCACCCGGCGCAACCGCTAGGGCTTGGCACCCAACCGACGGTGTCGAAGAAACGCCCCGTACGGCTGAGCCCGTACTGGGCTGTCCGGCGCGCCGACCCGACGCACTGTCGTAGAGAAAACCCTGCAACACGCCGTCGACCACAAGTTGGTTTCGACGACAGGCCAAACCTTCACCGTCGAACATGTCGGCAGCGTAGGAACGATGATCGGTGGGATCGTCAACAAGGGTGAGCATGGGCGAAGCAATGGTCTCGCCTACTCGATCGCCGAACGGCGAGCGCCCCTTCAACACGCGTTCGCCAGTGAGCGTGGAACCAAGGAGACCAGCGATCGTGGCTGCCATCCTTGGCTCAAGGATGATCGTGACTCGCTGCGACGGAACCGGCTTTGCGCCAAAGAGCCGCGTGGCACGCAACACCGCATCGTCGGCAGCTTCAGCGAGATCAAGATCATCGGGCCGAAACCCAACCGTTGAGCCGCCGCCGGTATAGGTCTCGTCACCATCTTCCGCTAGCGCGAGCGCACTCATCGAGCACCATGCACCGCGTCCGGCCCCAGCGATTCCCGTACTTGTCGCTACTGCAAAACGCGATGAGGAGTCAGAGAATGTTGCGACACGAACACCGGTGATTCTCGGGTCGCCAGCACGAACCATTCGTTCGAGCTCTAGTGCGAGGTCGATTTTCCGCGAAGCATCCATGGTCGCTACCGATGGATCAAAAGCGTCGAAAGGAACAGGGGAAACCCCGTCAGGCTCGGCA
>CAIKHC010000425.1 GCA_903827085.1 uncultured Candidatus Nemicrothrix sp.
CGGCGTCTTTTCCGATTCGCAGAAGGGCTGCGAGTTGTATCGGATCGCCCGGATTCACTCGAACACAACTGGTCGGGTCATCGATGCATGTTTTCGATGAAACCTCTGTGGCTTGACCCGGACCGACCCATGGCAAGTAGACGCCCGCTTGAACCTCGGTTGCCATCGTTCGCACCGGTCCGGCATCAACCACAAACGGTCCACGAAATGGCGCTGAGATTCCAACTACAAGTGCGAGGTCGAGAGCAACAATCACAATGATGCCAACCGCCACATAGACGGTATTGCCACCGGATCGAAGTGCAACAAAGAGCGCATTGATGATCAGGGCGAAACCAGCGATAACGCTAAGTAGAAGAAGTTCGATTGGCATTTCGCTTTCGGCGATAGTCAAAAGTTCGCTACGGACATCGGTGAGGTCTGCCATTGATTCTTCAATAGCGTTTGCAGTCGCCGAGGCCACATACGGCCGACTGGCAATAGTGAATGCCGTCGATTGCAGTTCCCGCAGAGACTCGAATCCGGGAGAGTTCTGCGCGTTCTCAGCACTTTCAGTACCGAACGCTTTAAAATCCGAGTTCTCGGAGTCGGTGAGATAAACGCCGAGCCGCTGCTGTACGAGCGCTGTATCGACGGAAGGGAGAGCTTCGGTTGCCCAAGCAAGACGGCTCGCTGCCGCCGCTTCTTTGCCAACAAGGCTTTGCGCTTGACGAAGGGTCGCGTATTCCGAGTTGATCAAGAAGCCCGTAAGAATTGCGAAAAGACTTCCGAGGGCAGTCATATACGCGGCTGCCGCCAGGCCAGTGCGCTCGCGGTGTTCCCCGGTCCTCGAATGCAGGAACAGATAGGACGAGGCAGAAACTGATCCGATGATCGCTAACGAAAGAAACAGGATCGCCCATACCGGTAGCGAGGTCAGCCAACTCATGACGCAGACTCTCTCATGTCGATGAGGTCTAGTGCCGGAAGTGACGTTCGCCGGTGAAGACCATGGCGAGCCCAGCAGCATTTGCCGCGGCGATCACTTCTTCATCGCGAATTGAACCACCCGGCTGGATCACACACGTGGCGCCCGCCTCGATAGCGGCATCGAGACCATCGGGGAACGGGAAGAACGCATCGGAAGCGTAAGCGCCCCCCATAGCTCGACCCTCGGCCTTCACCGCGGCCAGGTGCCCGGCATCGCGACGGTTCTGCTGACCGCAACCAATACCCACGGCTTGTCCGTCCTTCACGAGAACGATGGCATTGGAGGTGACTTTGGCAACGACCTGCCAGGCGAGGATGAGATCGATCCACTCGGCATCGGTCGGCGCACGATCGGTGGCAACTGTCCATCCCGAGTTGTCGTCGGTAACGGGATCGGGGGTCTGCACGAGATAGCCGCCGTCGATGGGCCGCACGGAAAGGCCCGCCGCACCCGGAGCAACAGCGGTGAGTATGCGCAGATTCTTCTTCTCTTGTAATGCTGCAAGTGCATCGGGTTCATAACCAGGCGCAACGAGAACTTCGGTGAACACCGGAGCGATCGCTTTCGCAACCTCGAGCGTCACCACTCGATTCAACGCAATGATGCCGCCGAAGGCACTTACCGAATCGCATTCATGTGCTCGCGTGTAGGCGGTGAGGATGTCGTCGGCCACTGCAACGCCACACGGATTGGCGTGCTTGATGACAACGGCGGCGGGACGCTCGCCGATTGAATGCACAAGTCGCCATGCCGCTTCGGTGTCATACACGTTGAGATACGACATTTCCTTGCCACCGTGCTGCTGCGCGCTGTCCCACCAGCCGCGCTCGCCCGCAGTGGAGTAGCGAGCGCCAACCTGATGCGGGTTCTCGCCATATCGAAGGACCTGCTCGCGCTTGAGTTCAATTGTGAGCGTTTCAGGGAGTTCTGTAGGAGCTTCGGCACCTTCACCCTTGGCCGGCATACCGGCATCGAACCACGCAAGGATTTCCGCGTCGTAGGCCGCAGTATGGGCAAACGCATCGCGCGCGAGCTGCGTGCGTGTTGTTTGCGACAGCGAGCCGCTGCTTTTCAGTTCCGAAACGATTGCGCCGTATCGCGACGGATCAGTGACGATCGCGACATGCGCGTGGTTCTTTGCCGAACCACGAACCATCGCTGGTCCGCCAATGTCGATCAGTTCAATCGAAGGTTCCGCCGAGAACGGATAGAGGTTGGCAACGACAAGGTCGATTGCTTCGATGCCGTACTTCTCCATATCGACGCGATGTTCGGCGTTGGTCGGGTCGGCAAGAATGCCGCCGTGAATTTTCGGATGCAGCGTGACAACGCGATGGCCAAGGATGGCTGGGAATCCGGTGAGATCGGCGACATCGGTGACAGGAATACCGGCTTCAGCGATGACGCGTGCCGTGCCACCGCTGGAAACGAGATCCCAACCGAGTGCATTGAGTTCTTGGGCGAACTCAACAATGCCGGACTTGTCGTAAACGGACAGAAGAGCCCTCACTGGACACTTCCCCTTTCGATGATGGCGGAAATGGTTTGAACGTAAATACGGCGCTCAACGGCTTTGATGCGTTCGTGCAGCGACTCAACTGTGTCCTCGGGTTCCACCACAACCGCTTCTTGGGCGAGGATCGGACCAGCATCAACTTCTTCCGTGGCGATATGCACGGTGCAACCAGTGACTTTCACGCCGTAGGCAAGTGCGTCTTCCACCCCGTGCCAGCCGGGAAACGATGGCAACAACGCAGGATGGGTGTTGAGAATGTGGCCGGGGAAGGCGTCGAACATTCCCCTACCAAGAATGGTGCCAAAACCGGCCATCGCCACGAGCTCGATATCCCATCCCGACAGCACGCCAAGGAGTTCGGCGGTGTAGCCGTCTCGGTCAAAGTCTTTGCCGTAACTGCGTCGTTGCACGAGTTCGCACTGCAACCCGTTACGGGCGGCAACCTCTTGGGCGCCACATTCCCGATCGACCA
>CAIKHC010000426.1 GCA_903827085.1 uncultured Candidatus Nemicrothrix sp.
AAGTTCGAAGAAGGACCAGACACCCATCACCGGTACGGTCCCGACAACGTCGGTGGCCCCGACCACGGCGCCTGCGGCAGCATCAGGCTCAACCACCACGGTTGTGGGCACGATGTCAGGCATGGGGAGCACCACCACCGTCGCCAGGTAGGGCGCATTCCGAGGTTCCTCGGTGTTCCTGAACGGAAGTGGCAAGGGTCACGTCCATGGGGAAGAGTGTCGCCATGGCGACCTACCGCAACCCTCATGCTGGCCTTCCATTCGCCGATGACGACATCGCCATCGCAGCAGCGCTCGAGGACGTCTGTGTCCCAGCACTGATGTGCTCGATGGTCCATATGACGGGCGATCCGACATGGATCAGGGGAGAGATTCGCCCTCGTATGGCGATCCTCAACAACTACGAAAGTGGATTGAC
This sequence comes from uncultured Candidatus Nemicrothrix sp., assembly GCA_903827085.1. GTDB lineage: Bacteria > Actinomycetota > Acidimicrobiia > Acidimicrobiales > Acidimicrobilacustridaceae > Acidimicrobilacustris > Acidimicrobilacustris europaeus. Next base: position 419 of record CAIKHC010000426.1, read on the forward strand.
GGCCGATGAACAGGCCGAGATTCGTTCGCGCGCCGTTCCCGTGATTGCACAGTGGCGAGATGCAGGTTGCCCCGAACCGCAGGTGCCTTCGCCCGAACTCGTGAAAGAACTTATGGACTTCATGGCCGCGGCACCGGTGGATCCCGCAGTTGTACCGATGTTTGCCGATGACCTTCATTTCGATGGTGCCGATAGCGGAGCAATCACCTGGAAAGACGAGATTCCGGAGGAGGTTCGCAACGCGTTTCATGTCGTTGTGATCGGATGCGGTGAGTCCGGGCTCCTGACGGGAATTCGCCTCGATCAGGCGGGTATTCCGTACACGATCGTCGAGAAGACCGACGGTCCCGGAGGAACATGGCGCGACAACCGGTACCCCGGAGCCCGCGTCGACATCGGTAGTCACTTCTACTGCTACTCGTTCGAACCATCGGATCATTGGAGCGAATACTTCTGTCGGCAGCCTGAACTTCGGGCGTACTTCGAACGAGTGATGCGTAAGTATCGGGTGAACGAAAAGTGTCGCTTCAACACTGAGGTGCTGAAAGCGACATGGAACGAAACGACGGCGACCTGGTCTGTCGAAGTGCGAACACCTGACGGCGGCACAGATGTCATTGAGGCAAATGTTGTCGTGAGCGGCACCGGTGCGCTGAATGCACCGAGGATGCCCGATATTCCTGGCATGGAAGAGTTCAACGGGCCTTCGTTTCATTCGGCCCGCTGGCCAGATGATCTTGACCTTGCGGGTAAACGCGTCGCGCAAATTGGTGCTGGTGCAAGTGGATTCCAAATTGCGCCGACCATTGCTGATGAGGTTGCGCATCTCGACATTTTTCAACGCACCGCGCAGTGGATGTTCCCGAATATGAATTACCACCGCAGCGTTCCCGAAGGTGATGTTTGGGCGATGCGTCATCTCCCGTTCTATGCGCGTTGGTTCCGTTTTCTGATGTTCTATCCAGCCTCAGGATTGAGTATCGAAGGATCAAGAGTTGATCCGAATTGGCATGATCCGGAAGGCCGTTCGATCAGCCAGGCCAGTTTCGAGCGTCGTGGGATCTTTGAGGGCTGGATCACGTCTCACCTTGAAGGCCACCCCGATCTCATCGAGAAATCGATGCCGCACTATCCGCCATCAGCAAAGCGGATGCTGCAGGACAACGGTTCTTGGTTGAAGTGCTTGGTGAAGCCCAACGTAGAACTCATTAAGACCGGAATTGATCGAGTTGTCACCGATGGTGTTGTGACTGAAGACGGTGAGCATCATCCTGCCGATGTCATCGTTTATGCAACCGGCTTCCGTCACAATGACTACTTGTTTCCAATGACCATCATTGGCCGAAACGACATCAACCTCCGCGAACAATTCGGCGAAGAGCCCACGGCCTATCTCGGAATTTCCATTCCAAACTTTCCGAACCTGTTCTGTCTTTACGGGCCAGGAACAAACCTTGCTCATGGAGCCAGCCTGATTTTCCAATCGGAATGTCAGGTGAATTACGTGATGAGCGCGATCCATCTTTTGCTCTCGTCTGGGCGTCGGGCAATGGAGCCCAAAACTGAGGTGCATGACAGATATGTCGAGACCTATGAGTCGGAAATCGGACAGATGGTGTGGGCGCATCCGACGGTGAAGCACTCTCATTTCAAAAACAAAGACGGAAGGATTTACACGCTTTCGCCTTGGCCAATCCCTGACTATTGGGAATGGACCCGCAAGGTGAAATCCGAGGAGTTTGACTTTGCCTAAATCGAATCTCGATCAAGGCGGGATGAGCGAGTTCCTCGAGATCGGATCTTGACCAGACTCGTATGGGGCGAGAACCCCGGGCAGTGACCATGAAAGTGGACCTCGGATAGGGCAGACTGAAGGTCACGACCTCGCACTCGAGGCGTTCCTTAGACGGGTAGTCATGAACATCCTGGTGATTGGAGCAGGTGGTGTCGGCGCCTCGATGGCGTCCATCGCCGAAGACCGTTCCTTCTTCTCATCGTTCACGCTTGCCGACATTTCGGTTGAGTCGGCGCAACGAGCGATCGACGAACTTGATGATCCTGGGCGGTTCCGCGCTGCGAGCATCGATGCTCGGAACGAAGCCGACATTGTTGCCCTGATCGCTGAGACCAATGCCGACATCGTCGTGAATGCATGCGACCCGCGTCTCAACGAACCAATCTTCAACGCGTGTTTCACTGCCGGCACCAACTATCTCGACATGGCGATGAACCTCAGTGAGCCACATCCCACTGATCCGTATAACCAGGTTGGAGTTCCGCTTGGTGCGGCGCAGCTTGCCGCCGACGAAGCTTGGCGCGAGAAAGGCCTGCTGGCGATTGTTGCCATGGGCGTCGAGCCGGGCCTATCTGACATCTTTGCTCGGTATGCGGCCGACCATCTCTTCGACACGATCGATGAAATCGGTATCCGTGATGGCTCCAACCTTTCGATCGATGGCTACGACTTTGCCCCCACGTTCTCCATCTGGACGACAATCGAAGAGTGCCTTAATCCTCCGCTCATTTGGGAAAAGAAGCGCGGATTTTTCACGACGGAATGCTTTAGCGAGCCAGAGGTCTTCAACTTCCCTGCGGGTATTGGTCCGATCGAATGCGTCAACGTCGAGCACGAGGAAGTTCTGTTGGTTCCGCGTGAAGTCGATTGCGAGCGCGTCACCTTTAAATACGGGCTTGGCGCAGAGTTCATCGACTGGTTGAAGACATTCGCGTATTTGGGTTTGGACTCAACGGAAAAGATCAAAGTCGGCGACGCCATGGTGGCACCACGTGATGTTCTCGCCTCGTTGTTGCCAAATCCGGCCGAACTTGGGCACCTCATGCATGGAAAGACCTGTGCAGGCACCTGGGTTCGTGGAACCTTTGACGGTCAGCAGCGCGAGATCTACCTGTACCACGTCGCCGATAACGAAACCACGATGCGCGACTGGGGCTCGCAGGCGGTGTTGTGGCAGACCGCAATTTGTCCGGTGGTCGCGATCGAACTTCTTGCCAGCGGCGGTTGGGTCGGTACTGGTGTGCGCGGTGCCGAGGCCTTCGACGCTGCTCGCTATCTCAACCTCCTTGGCGAATACGGTTCTCATCACGGGATCCTCGAAATGGGGCCAGGTCTCTGGCCGAGCCCGAAGGCAACCGGCCAGCCGGGCTGGGATCGACCAGTGAAACGCGCGATCAAGCCGTAATCGGTCGTTCGAACGCCCTAGATGGTTCGAGACGTTGATCCTCAA
>CAIKHC010000427.1 GCA_903827085.1 uncultured Candidatus Nemicrothrix sp.
CCCGTCAGGCTCGGCAAGTCCTACCCACTCATCGGGTTCAGCGAACGTTGCATTGTCACGGGCATCGGCCAACGCATCGGCGATTGCATCGGGCTCGAGCGTTCCGGCCCACGCAAACCCTTGACGATGATCGCTTACAACGCGCACACCAATACCAGCGCTCATTGCTGACGTAAATGATTCAACTTCGCCACCGTGTGCGCGCACGGTTGTGTATGAGGATCGAGCCACGAAAGCTTCGAGCTGCTCTCCAGCTCGCGCGTTATTCGCCACCGATTGCGCCAACGCAAGGAGATCAGCAGATTCCTGATCGGGCGGATCGAAGGTCACGAGCCTGAAACAGTGAGGTCGGCGACGACGAGAGAAACGCCAGACGCATTCATTGGAAGGAATTCGAGATCGTTGCCAACTGCTTGAACATCTCGAAGCATCTTCTGCAGCGTCGACGCAATCGTGAATTCACGAACCGGCTCGGCGAGTTCACCATTTCGGATACGCAGGCCTTCGGCGCCAGTTGAGAAGTCGCCGCTTACCGGATTTACTCCTGAGTGGAGCCCAGAGACTTCTTGCACGAGAACCCCGTCGTCGATGCCCGCGATGAGCGCCGCCGGATCAGAAGCTCCAGGAACAAGCGACACTGACAAACAACCGACCGAGGGAGTGCTCTTGAATCCGCGAACTGCGTTTCCAGTGCTCACTGTGCCGGCCCGACGAGCTGAATAGGCGTTGTGCACGAACTGCTGTAACACCCCGTTCTGGATAAGGACATTGCGTCGAGCCGCAAGGCCTTCGCCATCGGCATCGGTCGCGGTAAACGAACGCACATCGGTGGGATCATCGATGAGAGTCAACAGCGAGGAACCAACGGACTCACCCAAACGCTCGGCAAACAGAGACCGGCCCTTGAGTACCGACTCGCCATCGAGTGTGTATCCCAAAATTCCCAAGAACTGCGCGGTGACCCACGGGTCGAGCACAACGGTGAGGCGACCGCTGGGGGGCTGCACGGCGCCAAGCATGCGCGTTGCGCGTGTCGCTGCTTCAAGCGCTGCACGTGATGGGTTGAGATCAGATGGTTCACGACCTACAGAGAATCCGAAGCCCGTCTGGGTTTCGTCACCATCGGCGGCCATGGCATAGGTGGCGAGTAAACAACTTGTTTCGCTTCCAACTGTTCGAATGCCTGTGCTCGTCGCAATTGCTGCTTCGGAAATTGAATCGGCATATTCCGCCGATTCGATTCCCGAAATTCGCGGATCCGCAGCCATCACGACGCGTTCAAGTTCAATGGCCATCGCGATTTTGTCTGATGTCTCAAACGACACCAATGCATCGCGATGCAGATCGAGAACAGAAACTGCCATGCCATCGGGTTCAGCAAGGCCGGCAAACTCGTCGAATGTGGCAAAGCTCACGTTGTCTCGAGCATCGGCGAGAGTTTCAGCGATCGCGGACTCATCAAGACTTCCCGCATAAGCGAAACCTTGACGGCCGTCGACAACAACTCGAATCCCTACGCCCTGCGACTGGGCGGAAGACAGTGATTCGACGTCACCGCTGAACACCCTGATTTCGGTTTCGGTTCCGCGCACAACAACCGCTTCAACCTGTTCCCCTGGTTTGGCCATTGCGACGACACGGTCGGCAATGGCCAAAAGTTCGTCGCTCATGCGGCGGTGCCACCGATTGTGAGCGAAGAGACACGCAGAGTTGGCACGCCGTCACCGACAGGAACGCCCTGTCCGTCTTTTCCGCACGTCCCCGGAGGACCCATCGCGAAATCATTGCCAAGAGCATCGATGCGTTGCAGAACCTCAGGACCATTGCCAATGAGATTTCCTTCACGTAAAGGCTCGGTGACCTTGCCGTCTTCGATGAGGTAGGCCTCGGTCATTCCGAAAACAAAGTCTCCGGTCGCGGTATTAACCTGACCACCACCGAGGTGTTTCACATAGACACCCTTCGGTGTCGAGGCGATGATCGATTCCGGATCTTCCTCTCCGGCAAGAAGATAGGTATTCGTCATTCGAACCATCGGAAGGTTCTGGTAACTCTGTCGACGACCGTTACCCGAACTCCGACGTCCTTCCTTTCGGGCACGCAGGTGATCCCACATGTAATCGGTAAGGATTCCGTCCTCGATGAGGACGTTGCGTTGGGCAGGGTTGCCTTCATCGTCGATAGCGATGTTTCCCCACTCGCGCTCCA
>CAIKHC010000428.1 GCA_903827085.1 uncultured Candidatus Nemicrothrix sp.
GCAAGCTGATTAACGAATCGTCAACTGTCCGCCGTCGACATTGATGGCTTGGCCGGTAATCCACGAACCTTGATCGCTGCACAAAAACACGCACATGTTGGCGATGTCCTCGCCGGTGCCGTGGCGTCGCATCGGGATGATGTGGCGAAGCCGTTCCCAGTTCTCGCCCCGATCGATGTCATCGAGTCGACTCGTGTCGACAATGCCGGGGCAAATCGCGTTGACGCGAATGCCGAATGGTCCGAGTTCGGCGGCCATTGCTGCGCCGAGTGCATGGATGGCCGCCTTGCTTGCTGAGTAGGCCGCGGTGCCGGGCCCCGCGATCTTTCCGCCCACGCTGGAAATGTTCACGATGCAACCTGGTTGCTCAACGGCGAGCCAGTGGCGGGCGGCAGCGCGACTTAAGAGAAACGTGCCGTTCAAGTTCACGTCGATGACCTTGCGCCATTCGGCGGGATCAAGGTCGACGACATTGAATCGATCGGGGCCGCGAGCTGCACCAGCGTTGTTGACGATGATGTCGACGCGGCCAAACTCTTCGAGCGTTCGCGCAACCAGTGCATCAACTGCAGACTCATTCGCAATGTCGCTCACAACTGGAACACAGCGCTGTCCGAGAGCACGGATCTCGTCTGCGACTGATTCGATGTCGCGCCAACCGGCGGTTTGTTCATCGGCGGGGTAGTCGGCCGGAGCGCGGCCCGTCCCGGTGATGACGACATCGCAGCCGGCGCGAGCCAGTTCCACTGCAATTGGCCGTCCGATGGAACGCATGCGCCCGGCACCAGTGACGATGGCGACGTTGCCGGCTAACCCCGTGAGTTCAGATGTCATGGACTGACGGTAGTGGGGGCCGGCTGCGCGTGTCTGAGGCTTTTGATGCGCCAGTATGGTCACACCATGTCTCCCCGAATTCGGAAGTTTCTCATCATCGCCCTATGCGGTGTCATCCCAATCGTCGTTGCGATGCAGTTGCCGAGCGACCTCTGGGCGGAAATCGGCGATCTGCCGGCTCATCCCTTGATTGTGCACTTTGCTGTCGTCATGCTTCCGGTGGTCGCGCTGTGGACGTTGTTCGCCATAGCCAAACCCGCCGTGCTCGAAAAGACATTTCCGTATTTGTTCGCACTGAGTGTGGTCTCGACGTTGTCGGTGATCGCGGCGAAGTCATCGGGCATTTCGTTATCAGCGGCCGTTGGTTTGCCTGATGAGCATGCTGAAGCGGGTGACCGCCTCGTTGTTGTGGCGATTGCTCTGAGTGCAGTGATCCTGTTACTCGCTGGCGTTTCGAAGTTCTGGCCCAAGCGCATTGCAATGAGAGGTATCAGCGTTGTGGCCATGTTGATAGCGTTTGTTGCGCTTCCGATGACCTACATCACCGGCCACAGTGGTGCCGAGGCCACATGGAAAGATGCCTATGCCCAAGCAAAAGAGCCCATCAGCGATGGTGTCACCAGGGTGACGATGGCTGAGGTCCAGAAACGCTCCAGTCGTGAAGATTGTTGGAGCGTGGTCGATGGCAATGTCTACGACCTCACGTCATTCATTCAGCGTCATCCGGCTGGTGCAAACGACATTGTCGAAATGTGC
>CAIKHC010000429.1 GCA_903827085.1 uncultured Candidatus Nemicrothrix sp.
AACACCAGAACAAACTGCAAAGCGATAACGACGACAAAGACGCCGTTACGGAGCGAGACAGGTGCCTGAGAGATTGGGGCGTCAGTTGGCATCGAGATCAATGGCTGCAGCCACGAATTGGGCGTTGTAGAGGTTGGAATAGGCCCCGCCTGCGGCCAGAAGATCCTCGTGATTGCCCTGCTCGACGATGCTGCCGTTCTCCATCACCAAGATGATGTCGGCATCGCGAATTGTGGAGAGACGATGGGCGATCACGAAACTGGTGCGGTTCGATCGCAATGCCGCCATCGCATGCTGGATAAGTACCTCGGTCCGGGTATCGACCGAACTGGTTGCCTCGTCGAGGATGAGGATGGTGGGTTCAGCAAGGAACGCTCGAGCGATAGTGAGCAACTGCTTTTCGCCAGCACTGAGATTGCTGGCTTCGTCGTCAAGGATGGTGTTGTAGCCATCAGGCATCGCTCGTACGAAGTGATCAACATGCGTTGCCTTCGCCGCCTGAACGATTTCCTCTTCGGTTGCATCGAGCCGGCCATACGCGATGTTGTCGCGAATCGTGCCACCAAACAGCCAAGTGTCTTGAAGCACCATGCCCATGCTCGAACGCAGGTCGTCGCGGCGCATCTTTGAGATATCGACACCATCGAGCGTGATCGCTCCACCGTTGAGTTCATAGAAACGCATCAGCAGATTGACGAGTGTGGTCTTGCCCGCACCGGTGGGACCAACGATGGCAATGGTTTGTCCCGGCTCAGCAATCAGTGAGAGATCAGTGATGAGAGGTTTGTTTGCGGAATAGGAGAAGGTGACCGCTTCAAACGCAACGCGTCCCTTTGGTGACACGACTGTTTGCGCATCGACCGGATCGGGCGATTGCTCATCGACATCGAGGAACTCAAAGACTCGTTCAGCCGAAGCGATACCGGACTGCAGCATGTTGGCCAGCGATGCCAACTGGTTGATTGGTTGGGTGAACTGACGTGAGTACTGAATGAACGCCTGAATGTCGCCGATGCTCAGGTTGCCTGAAGCAACCCGCAATCCACCAATAACGGCGATGGCCACGTAGTTGAGGTTGCTCACCAGCATCATGGCGGGCTGGATCATTCCGGAAATGAATTGAGCGCCGAACGCGGCCTCGAAGAGTTTTTGGTTTGTGGCTTCGAATCGGTCTTCGGTTGCTTGCTGTTGGCCGAACACCTTCACCAATGAATGACCGGCAAAGGTTTCTTCAACGATGCCGTTGAGTGCGCCGGTATGTGACCACTGCGCGATGAACCGCTTCTTTGACTTGCCGGCGATGTACTTAATCGTGATCAGCGTGACCGGAACAGTTGCTACCGCGACGAGTGAAAGCAACGGCGAAATCGTCAGCATCATGATGAGCACGCCAACGACGGTGAGCAACGAGATGAACAACATGCTCAAGCTCTGGGCAAGGCTCTGTGCGATGTTGTCGATGTCGTTGGTAACACGACTGAGAAGATCACCGCGAGGGGTGCGATCGATGTATCCGAGCGGCAATCGATTGATCTTGTTTTCAACGGCCGAACGCAGTCGCCGCATGGTTCGGTGAATAACCCCAGCAAGCAAGAAGCCCTGGAAATAAGCCATTGCGGCCGAGCCGAGATAGAGACCGACAACGATCAAAAGTGTTCGGTGCAATTCAGGGAAGTCGATGCCGGTGGGTGCTTGAACACCGCTGATGATGACGTTGGTTGCGTTGCCGAGGATCTTGGGGCCGACAACCGACATCATGACGCTGATGACGGCAGTACTCAGCACGAGGATGAGGCGGAATCGTTCTGGCCGCATCCACGAAATAAGTCGCAAGGTGGAGTTACGGAAGTCTTTTGATCGTTCGACTGGCACCGTCGCACCCATCATGCGGGGACCAACAGTCACCTGATGCTGAGGTGTTTCCTCGACGTTCTCTTCGGTGGACTCGCTCATGCTGCTTCCTCGGCAGTCATCTGCGATTCCACGATCTCGGCGTAGGTCGGGCAGGTCTCGAGCAACTCACGATGCGTTCCGAGGCCGACACATTCGCCTTGATCGAGCACGAGGATTTGATCGGCGTGCTTAATCGTTGAGACTCGCTGGGCAACGATGATGAGCGCCGCGTCGGTGGTGACGGGCACGAGTGCAGTACGAAGACGTGCGTCGGTGGAAAGGTCAAGCGCCGAGAATGAATCGTCGAACACATAGATGCCCGGTTTGCGAACGAGCGCTCGGGCAATGGCCAGGCGCTGACGCTGTCCGCCAGAAACATTTGTGCCGCCCTGAGAAATCGGCGCATCAAGTTTCTCGGCCATTGCGTTGACGAAGTCAGCAGCCTGCGCGATCTCGAGTGCTTTCCAAAGGTCATCTTCTGTCGCGTTCTCGTTGGCGAAGAGAAGATTCGATCGAATCGTGCCCGAGAACAGATACGGACGCTGCGGAACGACTGACACTCGCTTCCAAAGCGTTTCCGGTTCAAGGTCGCGAACATTGACATCATCGACGAGGATTTGGCCTTCGCTGCTGTCGATGAGACGAGCGATGAGATTGACCAATGACGTCTTGCCCGAACCTGTCGAACCGATGATCGCTGTTGTCTGGCCGGGGCGTGTAGTGAACGAAATATTGGAAAGAACGGGGATTTCCGCGCCGGGGTAGGAGAACCCAACATTGCGGAACTCAAGTGTCCCCCGTCCGGAAAGTTCGGTGGTCGGGTTTACTGACGTGACAATCGAAGAGTCGGTGTTGAGGACTTCGTTAATGCGATCAGCGCACACTGAAGCCCGGGGCCACATCACCGCGACGAACGTGGCCATCATGACGGCCATGAGGATCTGCACGAGATAGGTGAGAAACGCGATCAACGCGCCGATCTGCATATCGCCGGATTGAATGCGATCAGCAGCAACCCACACAGCAGCAGCACTCGAAACGTTCATTACAAGCATGACGGTCGGGAAGAGTGACGACATATATCGACTGGTAAGAATCGAGGTGCGAGAGAGCAGTTGGTTTGCTTCGTCGAATCGTTCTGTTTCGAGCGGTTCACGAACAAAAGCTCGAACAACACGCATGCCAACGATCTGCTCACGCAGAACTTTGCTGACGTTGTCGATGCGTTCCTGCATGGCGCGGAACTGCGGGATGACGCGAATGACGATGGTGCCGATCGTGAGCAGCAATACGGGGATTGATGCCACGAGAATGAGTGAGAGCGGCCCGTCTTCGCGTACGGCAAGGAAGACGCCGACAACGATGGTGATGGGTGCAGAGATAAACGAGGTGCACAACATCACGACCAAGGTCTGCACTTGTTGCACATCGTTGGTGATGCGGGTGATCAGCGACGGCGCTCCAAAGCTGTCGACCTCGCGAGTGGAGAACCCGGTGACGGTATGAAAGAGACGGTCGCGAACGTCGCGTCCAAATCCCATGCCGGCCCGCGAACCAGCCCAGGTGGCGGCGATACCAAAGACGGCTTGCACCAGCGAGAGCGCCAGCATCACGGCGCCAATCTTCACGATGTAATTGGTATTGGCCTTGAGGATGCCCTGGTCGATGAGCATGGCGTTGAGGGTCGGCAACGTCATGGTGGCGGTAACCGCCACGACCTGAAAGATCAGCACCGCCCACAGCAACTTTTTGTATGGCAGCAAATAGCTGCGCATGAGCCGGTTCACTCGAACACCCCCCTGTATCGATGTTACGGGCGAGGCCGCGATCACACCGCATTTGCCACAAATTGAGCCAGAGATTCGAAGGGAAATCCCCACTCTGCGAAGACAGTTGCACCACCAACGACGTGCTTTGTCGCTGATAAGTGTCACCGCGTATCAAAAGGTGCGTTATCGCGTAAAATAACGAAGAAGCGTCATTCTTGGTACGTAGGCGGACTACGAGCGGCCAAGATGATGCCCTACCTACGGCGGCGGGTTTCATGGAGCGGGAATTTGAGCGGGTCGAGGCCAAGGTGGCCTCGACTCCGCCACTAATCATCAGTTGGGATCCTTTGGCGGGGGAGCTTCTTCGGGGCCACCTCGAGGCCGAAGGCTTCCCGGGAACGACCCACAGCGTGGGCGGGGAAACGGCCGAGGCTGCGGCGCCACTCGTACTTCTGCCACCCCCGACCTATGCCGATTATTTGGGCAGCGGTTGGGATGTGCGACTGCGATCAGTTCCGCTTGATGTGCCCATGGTGGTTCTGGCTCGTCCCAATGTGCCGGTGCGGTCAGCCTTGCAACTGAATCTGCGCAAGAGCGGGGTGGCGTTGCTTGATGCTGGTCGTCCGCCAACCGTGGGAGCGGTGTCCTCGGCATTGCGTATGTCGCTTGAAGGTGGACAGGTCATCGACCCTCTCTTTATTGAGTCGAATGGTGACCAGGCCCGGGCCCAACTGACCCCGGCCGAACACCGTGTGTATGCGTTGCTCGCCAACGGGCGATCAAACAGCGGAATTGCCGATGAGCTGTTCCTTTCGGAACGCACGGTGGAAGTTCATGTGCGCAAGATCTTCGCCAAATTGGGACTGGGCGATAACCCTGCGATGAATCGACGGGTTGTCGCCGCATCAATGTTCCTCACCCCCGGCTGAGGTTGTTGCAAGGGAGGATGTCAGCGCCCCGGCGACTGTCACAGGGGCCGTCTATCGTCACTGAGGTGACGACGCGGCGGAGTTCATGACACCTAGTTCCCAGGTTTTTTCAGCACAATCAGCGCAGCAATTGCTGCCGCTCTTGGCTGAGCGTTTACGCGCGCCGCTGGCCGACCCCTTCCTGCCCGACATCGTGGTCGTGCCCACCGCCGGCACCCGCGATTGGCTCATTGAACAGCTCGGCCATCAACTCGATCCCAACGGCTCCGGCGAGGCCATCCTCACCAACGTTCATTTCTGGTTTCCGAACGAGTTCAATCTTCATGCCATCGGCACCGAACGGGCCGCCGACGACCCGTGGTCGGTCAAACGCCTGCGCTGGACGTTGCTCGGCCTCCTCACCGCTGAGACTTCGTTGGCTCCCGGGTTCGCCGAAGCCAAGAGCCCCTTGGCCACCGCGCAACGCATTGCCGAATTGTTCGATCGTTACTCGGTGTACCGACCTGAAATGCCTGCGAGCTGGGCCAAGGGAACACAAGCCGATCCAGTGACGCCGCTTCGTCCCGATAAGCAATGGCAATACGCGTTGTGGCATGCGGTGCACGATGTCATTGGTGTATCGACCGGCGAACGCTTCATCGCCGCACGCGGTCACCTCGACCCAACCGCGGTGCAGCGCGCCCTTCCTGGTCGATTGTCGGTATTTGGTCTCGACGCGTACTCGCCAGCAAAAGTTTCGTTGCTCGGCGAACTCTCTACGTTGCTCGACCTCGCCGTGTACACGGTGTTCCCTGCTTCTGATCGCATTCCCGATCTTCGTTCGGTCGATCTTGGCGATGAGTTGCGCAGTCATCTCGACCTAGCGAATGACATGCACAATCCGTTGTTGCGCTCGTGGTCTCGTGCGGGCCTTGAATCCATGGCGTTGTTGTCACGTGCCTTTCCAAAGATGCAAACGCTCAAAGCGGCGCCGGCACCGACTGTGCTTGGCCGCTTACAGCAGTCGATTGCGCACGACGAACCACTTGCAATTCCTCCGCACAAGAAGTCTGTGCTGGAAAATGGGGACGGCTCGTTCGAGGTACATCTGTGTCACGGGCCCACGCGCCAGGTTGAAGTGTTGCGCGATGCGCTTTTGCATCGCTTAGCGGCCGACCCCACGTTGCACCCGCGCGACATCATCGTTATTTGTCCCGATATCGAAATGTATGCGCCGCTCGTTGGCCCAGTGATGGGTGCCGAGTTCCGCGAAGTTGTTGAAGGTGATGTAATCGGCTCGCGTTTGCAGCTACCCATCGCCATCATCGACAAAACCACCAGCACCTCAACACTGGTTGCCGATGCAATTGCTGCGTTGTTCGATGCGGTCGGTAACCGTCTTGAACTGAGCAAGGTGCTTGAACTGCTTGCCCTCGAACCAGTGCGCCGAAAGTTCGACATCGATGAAGGCGGATTCGCAACGGTTGAACGTTGGCTGACCGATCTGCAGGTGCATTGGGGAATCGACGACACGTACCGCGCGGCAGCTCCTTGGAACTATCCGACCGGCATCGAAGCGGGCACCTGGCGCATTGCGATCGATCGCTTGATCAACGGCATTCTCGTGCAGTCACCAGAGGACCGAGAAACGCTTCCAGGCGTTGTTGGTTACGACGACATTGGCGGAAGTTCCATTGAACTTGTTGGCAATCTTGCATCGTTCGTTGATGAACTGAGCGACTTCACCCTGTTCTGCAGCGAGCCCCGCTTCGCCGCTGAATGGGCCGACAGACTCGAGGCTCTTTTCAGCGCAATGTTCGATGTTCCCTTCGAAGATCGCAACCAACTCACCGATGCTCTCGATGTTGCTCGCGAACTTCGGTTGCATGCGGCGACATCAGCGGAGTCGGCGCAACTTGGCTTCCGAGAAATTTCGGCGCTTTTTGCCGAGGAACTCGATGGCATTCGTTCGCGATCAAAGGTGTGG
>CAIKHC010000430.1 GCA_903827085.1 uncultured Candidatus Nemicrothrix sp.
GAGCGCCCTCAGTCACCTCGAGTGCGGTGAAGCCGTGAACGTGGATATCGGGAACTGCGTCGGTGACAGCACGGGCAACATCGATGTAGTAGTCGCCGTCGAAATCAGGATGGATTCCACCTTGAAGGCAGACTTCAGTTGCACCGAGATCGGCCGCTTCACGAGTCCGTTGTGCGATGTCGTCGAGGGTGAGCAGGTACGGCGTGCCTCGGAGATTGAGAGAGAGGGGGCCCTTGCTGAATCCGCAGAAACGACATTTGAATGTGCAGACATTGGTGTAATTGATGTTGCGGTTATGGACCCAGGTGACGGTGTCGCCGACGGCTTCGGCACGCAACTCGTCAGCCAGTTGCGTCACCGCGGCGAAGTTGGGACCACGGGCGCTGAACAGGGTGACGATTTCGTCAAGCTCTGGAGTTTGACCAAGGCGGACACCCTCGATGACCTCAGCGACAGCGCCAGTCGCTTTCCCTTCGGCGGGCACATACGTGGGAGGAGTGATCCGAGATCCGGCACTCCAAATCGTTGAGCGGGGTCCGATCTGCAGGACCTCGACACCGTCGTCGACTTGCTCAGGTGCAGCGGGCTTGAGTGATTGCACGAACACTGCGCCGGCGTCGTCTCGGGCGAGGCCATCGGCATCGGATCGATCCATGACAGCGAACCGGAGGCCCTCGTCGATCCATTTCTCATCGTTGCGGGCGAACTCCGGGTGCACCGTGAGTCGAGGCGCAAGGGTGAATCCCTTGGCTTCAGTAACCGTTCGGAGGATGTCGAGATCAGGCCAAGGCCGTTCGGGATTGACGTGATCCGCAGTCACCGGAGACACGCCGCCCCAGTCATCGATTCCTGCGTCGAGGAGCATCCCGAAGTCATCGGACAGATTCGGCGGAGCCTGGAGGTGAATATCAAGCGGCAGGATCAACCTCGCAAGCGCGATTGCATCGAGGTAGACGTCGCTCGGGCACGGTTTTGCCGCGTGCATTGCGGTTCCGGCCTTTGGAAGGAAATTCTGAACGATGACTTCTTGAACATGCCCATGGCGACGATGTGATGCCGCGATCGCTTCGAGAGCAGCGATGCGATCATCGCGGTCCTCGCCAATGCCAACGAGGATGCCAGTTGTGAACGGGATTGCGAGCTCACCCGCAGCTTCAAGGGTCGCCAGCCGACGTTCGGGAGTTTTGTCGGGCGCACCGCGATGACATTCAAGATCGTCTCGTAGCGATTCGACCATTGCTCCTTGCGATGGAGAGACCATCCGCAATTGCGCCAACTGTTCTGGCGGAAGTGCACCAGCGTTCGCATGGGGGAGAAGACCGGTCTCATCAAGGACCAACTGTGCCATCGCGGCGACGTAGTCAATTGTGGATCCGTAACCGTTGTCTGAAAGCCACTGAGCAGCCACTGGATAGCGATCTTCAGGTGCTTCGCCGAGAGTAAAGAGCGCCTCGTGACAGCCCACACGCGCACCAGCAACAGCGAGAGCACGCACCTGAGCAGGAGAAAGATACGGAGATTCGAGGCGAGCCGGAGGCTGAGCAAAGGTGCAGTAGCCGCAGCGATCTCGACAGAGCATCGTGAGGGGGATGAACACCTTGGGTGAATAGGTCACCCGAACACCGAAGGCTTGGTCTCGAAGAGATCGGGCCTCGGACATCAATTCCTCGAGCGGGGCATTGAGCCTTGACATTTGAGAGACCCTATCGGGCGCTGCGTGAGCCCATTGCTTCGGCGTCGACGAGCCAAATGAGGTCCTCGTTCGCCAGGTGTGCCGCTGGTGCACTGAGATCTCCGTCAAGAACCCGATGCAGCGCTTCGGTCTTGGATGCGCCAGCGACGGTCACGACCGCGCTTCGGCAGTTTGCAATGCCTGCGAAGGTAAACGTGAGTCGCGCGTGTGGGTTGTGTCCAAGAGGGTCGACGTTGTTCACGACGAATCGGTTCATCGGGACAGTGAGCGCCTCAGAATCGGGGAAGAGCGATGCGGTGTGCCCGTCAGGCCCAAGACC
>CAIKHC010000431.1 GCA_903827085.1 uncultured Candidatus Nemicrothrix sp.
GCTTTCTCGTCTCGTCTCGCAAGCGCCGCGTCAGGGCGAGATCGAAGCCACGTTCGCATCCGGTGGATTCTGCGCGCTTGTCGACTCGCCCGAAGCCGCCATCGCCGTGGTGAACCACATCGCCGCAGAACACGTTGAAGTTATGACTGCCGATGCTGCAGCACTTGCGTCGGGTATTCGTCATGCCGGTGCGGTGTTCCTCGGACCACTTGCCCCTGCATCAATCGGCGATTACGTCGCCGGGCCGAGTCACGTGCTGCCGACTTTCGGCACCGCACGCTTCGGCAGCGCGCTCACAGTCGATGACTTCACCAAGCAGGTTCATGTCATCGAAGTTGATCGCGCGGGGTTCGATGCAGCCGCTCCTGTTGTGGCGGCAATTGCCGATGCTGAGGGTCTCGCCACGCACGCTGAATCAGTGCGTCTGCGTTCACGCGCCCTCGAGGCCGATTCATGATTACGCCGCGCAACGATGTCGCACTCATGAACGGCTACCACTCTCCGCAGGTCGACGTTGCTGTTCGTCTCAATACCAACGAGTCTCCAGATTCGCCCCCCGAATCGTGGACACGCGCTCTGAGCGACGCGGTAGCAACGATCAACTGGAACCGCTATCCCGATCGCGCTGCGACTGGACTCCGCACTGCTATCGGAGCGCTCCATGGCGTGGGGCCTGAACGAATATTTGTTGCCAACGGATCCAACGAAGTTTTGCAGACGGTCATGCTCGCCTTCGGTGGTTCAGGCCGCACCGCGGCCGTTTGGGAACCCACCTACGCACTGCATAGCCACATTTCGCGCATCACTGGCACTGCTGTGGTGGAGGGCGAGCGCGCTGCTGATTTCTCGACCGACCTTGCCGAGGTTCGTCGTGTCATCGACCTCGCCAAACCTCAGGTCAGTTTCTTGTGCTCGCCGAACAATCCGACTGGTGTTGTCGACGACGAAGCAACGGTTCGTGCGGTGCTCGACATGGTCACTGCGATCGACGGGCTTCTCGTCGTCGACGAGGCCTACGGTCAATTCGCGCCATGGTCAGCCGATGTCCTCATCGCCGACGACGTTCCGCTCGTTGTAAGTCGAACGTTCTCGAAGACGTGGTCGATGGCGGCGTCGCGCCTCGGGTATCTCGTTGGTCCGGCTTGGATCATCGCTGAACTCGAAAAGGTCGTTCTGCCATATCACCTCGATGCGTTCAAGCAGTTGGCGGGCGAGTTGGCAGTGGCACATGTGGAAGAAATGAATCAGCGTGTCGCTCGTTTGGTAGAGGAGCGCGGCCGTTTAGTTGCTCGTCTCGAGGAACTCGATGTCGATGTCTGGCCGTCCGGAGCCAACTTCGTGCTCTTCCGCCCGCGCTCAGTCGACGGCAGCGATGCGTGGCAACGCCTGATTGATCGTTCCGTACTTGTTCGTAATTGTTCGTCGTGGCCGCGGCTTGAAGGTTGTTTGCGTGTCACGATCGGAACACCCGGTGAGGACGATGCGTTCCTTTCCGCTCTTGAGGAGGCCCTGCAGTGTGTGCAACACGAACCGACGATGGTCGCCGAGCAGCAACAGTTGCCCGGGCGACTTCCGAAACCTCAATCCTCATCGAGA
>CAIKHC010000432.1 GCA_903827085.1 uncultured Candidatus Nemicrothrix sp.
CTTGGCGATCCCGTTCCCGACGATGAACGAGATGGACTCGCCGACCTCGGTGAGGTTGCCCTTGGCCATCACACCGACCCCGGCACTCTCACACTTCTTCTTCAAGACGACACTGGCGGACTTCAGGCGCTGGCATCTGATGGCAACTGGATCGATGTCCCACCCGAACCGGGCACGATTGTGGTCAATCTTGGAGATTGCACACAGGCCTGGACGAACGATCTCTATCGCGCCGCGATCCATCGCGTTCTCCCAATGACCGAACATCGTCGGTTCTCGATTCCGTACTTTGGAAATCCGCCGCGCGAATCAATCATTGAACCTGTCCCCGAACTCTCAACATCTGGCCCGCGCTATCGGCCCTTTGCATGGCGCGAGTTCATGGCTGCGCGGTCCTATGACAACTTCACCGATCTCGGTACTGATGACACGCAGGTCACCGACTACAGAATTGACGTACCGGAAGACGTTTCATGAGCAGTCGCAAAAACGTTGCCATCGTCGGCGCCGCTGGATCCTGTGGTCGACAATTAGCCGTACAACTTCTTGATCGAGAAATTCTGTCTCCCGATGCTCGACTTCAACTCGTGGCTCATCATGGTGGCGCAAGCGAATACGAAACTCATGGACTTCGCGCTGATCTGCGGGACGCGTTTGCTGACACCGCCCCAATGATCGAACTCATCGATCAGCCGGAACAACTCGATGCTGACATCCTTGTGATGCTGGCTGGGTCCACTGTCCCCACTGATCCCACACAGAACGTCGACCGCATTGCACTGGCCCGAACCAATCTGCGGATCTTTACGGCGTTTGCTGAGGAACTCGCACGGCGAGATGGCACTCCCCCACTTGTCATCGTTCAGTCCAATCCGGTTGAACTGGGAGTCGAAGTTTTCTCTCGTGTCATCGACCGCCACCTGGTTGTAGGAGCAGGTGCCTATTCCGATTCCATCCGCTTTCGCCGTGAAATCGCTGATTCGCTTGGAGTTCGCCGCTCCGACGTGAACGCGGTGATGCTCGGGCAGCACGGCGACAACCTCATCCCGGCATGGAGTCAGGTTGCCGTCGACGGAATTTCCTCAGAAGTATTGGCGTCATGGATTGCCGAACAGCGAGAAGGACGCTCGCTCGAACAACTCCCCGAGGAAATCGTCATCCACCGAAGCGAACTTCTTTCAATTGTTGCCGGCCGCGATGTGCATGGCGCGTTCGCACACGCCGCGCAGCTACCACCTGAAATTCGCGCTGCGGTGAAACCATTCCTTATTCACACCACCGCGGGACACACCACCGAAATCGTTACTGCTCATTCCGTTGCCGACATTATTGACACAGTCGTCAACGGAGAGCCCACGGTGCTCCCCCTCCAGGTGATGCTTGAGAACGACTACCTGGGCCTGACCGGCGTAGGCGGAGTTCCGGTACGACTTAGTTCACAAGGGTGGACTGAAGTTATTGACTTAGGACTCGCTGAGGATGAAGTTGCCGCACTTCGGCGAGCATTCGAAGCCGTGGCAGCCGTTTCGGCAGCAGTTCAAGCTTCCTAATTTCATAACGGCGGTCCGTTCAGCACGTAGCCATCGCACCGTCGTAGATTGATACCCGGGCCACTGGACCGGGGGGTGCAATGTCCGCTTCGCGACATTCGTTGCGGTGGATCGTCATCACCGGATCCATCGTCGCTGCTCTTGTCATCATTCCGATCATCGTGCTCTTCTCGATGTTCGTCTTTCGTGACAATCCCGGTGCGAAGTCTTTCGATGATGCCCTTCAAGCATTTCGCGCAGGCGACCCCTCAAAAATTGAATCCATCGGTGCTGTCGTTGTCCGGCCACCTGCCGGTGTGTATCAGTCTGACGCTTCCGGAAAAGCTTCAATCAGTTTTCCACCGACAAGTCAGAACTACGGAACCTTTGCTCCCGTGACCGTGACCCACCAAGGCGACAACTGCTGGACAACGAGTGTGGATTTCAATGCTGCCTTCCAGCAGCGTTGGAACTATTGCATCGACAATGGCGTCCTCACAGAACACAGCAATCAAACGACAACCAGCTGGGACCTCGGAGCAGCGTCGATCACCAACATCTCTACGTTCATCTGCTCTCCTCCCAGCGAGATCATCAAGATGGGTGAGCGTCGGGAGGAAGTTTCAACCTCTACCTGCATCGGAACCAGCGACAGCATTAGCGGAACTACCACCTCTGCCGTCACTTTCGAATCGCTCGGCGCTGAGTCTCTCGACATCAATTCGGTCGCTACTCCCACCTTTCACTACCGCGAGACCGACCTCCTCACCGGACCACAAAAGGGTACGACCATCGTCGATTACTGGTATTCCCTGCAAGACATGCTTCTCTTGCGGATGGAACGGCACATCAACTTGCGGACCGATTCACCCGTCGGCGAAATCACCTACAAAGAAGACGGTGAGTGGCAGTTGTCTTCGCTGACACCCGTTCGGTGACGCTACGGCCAGGCGAGTGGGCAGGCGTCGTTCAATAGTTCGCCTTCGACAAGTGAACTGTGATGTTCCTTCATAGGTGAACCCGCCACAACCTTGAAGCGCGTGTTGTCTCCGGTATAGCGAACGCTGATCGCCCGGCGGCGCTGCGTACGGCTCAGATTTCCACTCGCGGCGTGAATTGTGCGCGCATGATGAACGGTCAGGTCACCGGGTGCGGTGTCGAAACTAATGATTCGCGCCTCGCCCACCTGCTTGTCGTAATCGGGAACTTCTGCACCTTCAGTTCCGGGAATCGCGAGTTCCGAAACGAACATGCTCGGCCGATACTTGGTGGCGTCGAGATGAGAGCCAGCCACGAATCGAACTGCTCCCATTTCAGCAGTGACTACATCGAGGGGGACCCACGTCGTGCAAACGAGATCGCCGTCAAGATGGAAATACGCCATGTCCTGATGGAATCCGGTCTTCTCCTGCGTTCCGGGTTCCTTTACCAACACGCTGTCTTCATACAGACGTACTTCATCGCTTTGAAGAAGTGACGACACGATTTCAGGAAGCGGAGATCGAAGTGCGAATGCTTTGAACTCATCTTGAATGAGCCAATGGTCAGTGCCTGCTTTGAACTGACCGCGAGGCGCGCCGGACGAGGCGACGGAGTCATCGACAAGACGGGCAATGCCGCCGGATTCAAGGGCGTCGGCCATCTCGGAGAGATTGGCCATTGCGGTACTCGAGAGAGCGTCCTCGATAGGAGCTTCCATTGAAGCAACAAGATCGATCGGAAGGATCGACCTCAGGCAAACAACACCGTCGCGCCAAAAGGTGTCGATCTCTTCTTGGGTGACTGCTCGTGTTGGAGAAATCCGTTCCATGTCTTCATCCTGCCTCAACAGAAAGGGCTCTGCGCAAATGATCTACGCGATGAACTCGCGAAGCGCATCGGCATCGGCCGCTGCTTGACGTTTCGCCATGGTGATGGCCTCGGGTACCGACTTGGGATCCATCAGTTTGGTGATGTCCATTGATTCTGGACTGCGCAGAAACACCTTGGTGCCCGAGGCTTCAAGTGCTGACACATCTTTGGCAAAGTTCCCTGGTGCCTGTGTCATCGCCCCAATCGGAGCTGGCGTGGTTGTCGTAAGGCTCAGGATGACCGCGCGATCGCATCCGGCGAGTAGGTCGAGGTGAGTACCAGATCCGCTGACTCCCCCATCCATACAACGACGATCGCCGATGGGCTGCGGACTGAAGATTCCAGGAACAGCACTACTTGCCGCAACCGCGCGCTCGATACGAACTCCGGCATCGCGCGTGATGACACAACGTTCACCTGTGAGTGTGTCGACACAGGTGATGTGTAGTGCATCGGCAGGCCACGAACGTGAGAGCAGCATCGCAGAAACGCTCCGGGCCATCTTGTTAGCCGAGGGAGTGAGAGCGGCCAGTGCTTCATGACCGATGGAACGGACCAGTTCAGGTTCTGCGGTTTGTGCTGCAACAAAGAAGTCGAGTGCGCGCTGTTGACTTGGCTTCAACGAACCCGACGGCGCCAACATGCTGACAAGAGCTGGGGTCTTGGCGAAAAGGGAAACCTCGCGTTCGAATCGCCGCAGATTTCCCGCCTCGAGAATTGATGCGACCAATGAACCTGCCGATGTGCCAACAACGCGACCAGCTCCTTTGAGGTTCACCCCCAACTGCGCTAGTTGCTCGAGATAGGTGACCTGCCAAGCAACAAAAAAGATTCCACCGCCACCTAACGACACGCCAAGGTGAATGCCCTCGGCAGAACGTGCAGAAAAATCGATGGATCGAGCGAGTCCGTCGGAGATCATCGCGAAAGCCTACCGAGGCTCTTTTGCCTTCGCCTGAAGAGCCTGGTGTTAGCGAAGAAAGAC
>CAIKHC010000433.1 GCA_903827085.1 uncultured Candidatus Nemicrothrix sp.
CGTACGACCGATGTGACTGGTCAGATCTCGCTTCCGGCGGGTACGGAAATGTGTATCCCTGGTGATAACACCGAGATGACTGTTGAACTCATCCACCCGATCGCGATGGAAGAGGGCTTGCGCTTTGCCATTCGTGAAGGTGGCCGTACCGTCGGCGCCGGCCGCGTCACCAAGATCCTTAAGTGATCGGTCGTAACTGAACATGGCTGACAAGCAAAAGATCCGCATTCGCCTGAAGGCGTATGACCACGAGATCGTCGACCAGTCGACGAAGAAGATCGTGGAAACCGTCGTTCGCACGAGTGCAACGGTTCGTGGCCCGGTGCCGCTTCCTACCGAGAAGCACCGCTACACCGTTATTCGCGGTCCTTTCAAGGACAAAGATTCACGCGAGCACTTCGAGATGCGTATCCACAAGCGTCTCCTGGACATCGTTGATCCCACCCCGAAGACGGTCGATTCGCTTCAGCGTCTCGACCTCCCGGCTGGTGTCGACATCGAAATCAAGATCCAGCAGGTCTGAGCTCCTCAGAACTGAAAATCGGAAAGGGCCCTCGCTTCGGCGGGGGCCCTTTGCGTTGTGCCGCTATGTTTCGCAGGTCGCCGATCGCAGTCCGCGGTCACCGAATCTCAGGGGGATGACATGGGTCGTTTCGATGGCAAGGTCGTGTTGGTTACTGGTTCGTCGTCGGGTCTTGGCGCTGCGACGGTCGAACGGTTCTTGGCCGAGGGCGCAATCGTTGCTGGTTCTGATGTGCAGCCTCCGGTCGAAGGTGCTGCGCAACCAACAACGTTTACTCATGTCGATGTCACCGATGAAGCAGCGCTCATCGCGTGGGTCGACGAGGCGTCAAAGCTCACTGGTCGCATCGATGCGGTGTGCACGTTCGCAGGTATTCCCGCCGGTGGTCCCGTTCACCTTGTTGATGTTGCGACATTCACGCGCACACTCGACATCAATCTCACGGGCACATTCACCACGTGCAAGCACGTCATCATCAAGATGCTTGCGCAGGAACCAATCGATGGTGAACGGGGGAGTGTCATCACTGTCGCCAGTGTTGAAGGTCTCGAAGGAACAGCAGGCGGAAGTTCATACAACGCTTCAAAAGGTGGCGTTGCCATTCTCACGAAGAACATGGCGATTGACTACGGCCGTCAGGGCATTCGTGTGAATTCGATTTGTCCTGGCTTTATCGATACGCCGATGTTGCGTGGCCTTGGCGATCCCGAGATGAATGAAATGCTTATGGAGATCAAAGAAGAGCACAAGCTCCGTCGTCTTGGTCGGCCTTCAGAAATCGCAGCAGTTGCTGCGTTTCTTGCATCGCCCGATGCATCGTTCGTAACCGGACAAACAATCGCAGTCGATGGTGGTTACACCGCCGGACGCGATCACGGCGTTACGAAGCGCATGGGTCTGTAACGCTCGTTCAGATTCGAAGTGCAGTAATCGTGGTGGGTGATGCGACGAGTTCGATGTCATCGGGATCACTTGTGAGAACAATGACGCGAACGTCTCGTGCCGCAAGTTTCTGACAAAGCACTCCCACATGCGCGTCTGCGGGTGTCACTGAATGCTTGGAGACGATTCGCGCCGCGGCATCAGCCGATGATGAATCGAGCGCGCTGACCGTGATGGGGTAACGGTTGATCTGGACGGAACCGGGGGAGGTTCGGTCCCAGCCTGCCTCCACTTGAACGGTCGCAGGAACATGAAGCGTCACCCGTGTGTGGTTCGCTGATCGCCAACGTGCGGCTTCAAGCCGACTGGCCACGGCGCGGAACTTGGGATGACGGGGCTGAAGGATGGCTTGGACGGCTTCGTTGTCCAAGATCACCACGGTCATGAACGGACCAGCCTTTGGGCCTCGGCCCAGAGGAGGACATCGTCGGGAGTCGCTCGCGGGTGGGTCGCCACGATTTCCTCGGCGGCTCTTGTAATGAGGTCGGGCCGGTGGGCAAGGGGGTTGCCATCGATTTCGGCCACTCCGAGGGTGATCTCGGCCAGGGACGGTCGATCGGAAGGCACGATCTCGTAATGGGCCTCGAGAACGGCGGCCAGTAGCGAGGCTTCGATGTCTGAGCGCAGGAGTTGAGCGGTATATGCCGTGGTGGATGGGGCCACGCCGAGGTGTTCAGTGGCAAGGGCGGCAGCCTCGCGGAGCTTGGCCGGCAGCCGCATTGAGGTATTCACCGTGGAATCGTCCTCGCTCGCGAGCAAGGCACTGATCTGTTCGAGGATCTGGTCGGAGGCCATGGGCCAGTTGTACCACATCGGCGTGGTACATGGGTGTGGTACATGGTCAAGGGCCTGCTGGCTCAATGCCCTCAAATCGTCGTCAAAATCGGGATTTGGTCTGTGAGGCCTGAACCCCTAGAGTTTCACCTCCGTGCAACAGGGGTCTTCTCCGGAAGATCACCAGCCGCACCTCTACGTCGATCGAACCGACGTCTGCGACGGTCTACTTCGGTAGATACCCC
>CAIKHC010000434.1 GCA_903827085.1 uncultured Candidatus Nemicrothrix sp.
CGGTGGAGCGCGAGATCTGGCGCGATCGAGTCATGGCCCTTTGGATTGAGGCTGAAATCGTTCGCCTGACGAATGCGCGTGCAAAGCAGTCTGCTGTCGGTGGGAATCCAGGCCCTGAAGGTTCAGTGAGCAAACTGGCCTCTGCCGAGCTTTCGAAGCGGGTCACGGCCGCAGTCGTCGACCTTGAAGGCGCCGCCGGCATGTTGCACGAACCCGGTTATCCGATGACTCGTTCGTCGGACGGCATGTCCACTCGAACCGGTCGGTTCCTGCGAGCTCGTGCCAACACCATTGAAGGGGGAACCTCGGAGATCATGCGCAACATCCTCGGTGAACGAGTTCTCGGTCTGCCGGGCGATGTCCGTGTTGATACCGATGTTTCGTGGAGCGAGATCCCAAAGTGAGCGCTCTTGTCGAAGTGACAACGCCCGAACCGCACATCACTGTGGTTCGCCTCAACCGTCCCGATCGACTGAATGCGATTTCGTTTGAACTTGTCACGGAACTTCATGACACGTTTGATGCAATCGCAGCGGATGTCGACTGCAAAGTCGTGATTTTCACAGGAGCGGGCCGAGCCTTCTGTGCGGGGCTTGACCTCAAGGACTTCGGTACGCCACCGAACCCAGGCGAGCATCCCCATATGCCTGCGGGTGTCGATGCGCAAACGTTTATGTCGAACCTCACGGTCCGAATGCGTGACCTCCCGCAGGTAATCATCGCTGCAGTAAATGGCCCAGCATTTGGTGGGGGATTGGCCTTGGCCTGTGCCGCCGATATTCGCGTTGCGTCGACTTCCGCAAAGTTCTGCTCAGCGTTTATTCGTACGGGCCTCTCGGGAACCGATATCGGCATCACCTACTTGCTTCCCCGATTGATTGGCAACGCAAACGCGTTCGACCTCATTCTCACCGGTCGCGACATCGACGCGGCGGAAGCGTTGCATATGGGTTTGGTTTCGCGAGTTGTAGCAGACGAGGAACTTCAAGAACTCGCGCTGAGTTACGCGCGCGGCATGTCCTTGTACACCGCGAGTGGACTGCGCACTACGAAAGAGGTGTTGTGGCATAACTCTGAAGCGTCAAGCCTCACGAGCGCTATCGCACTCGAGGCGCGTAATCAGAATCTTCTGAACTATGCGCCAGATGTGCGTGAGTACATGAAGAACTACCGCAAGAAGACCACCGGCTGATTTCGATGTAGCTAGCGGATTGTGCCCAAGTGGACGACGTACCACTGGCCCCGCCATGAGATCATCGATTCGATCGGTATTTGAACGTTCTTTCCGTCGACTGTGAAATTCATTTGAGTCTTGAAGACTCGCCAATATGGTCCGACGTTGTACTCCACGCCGGGCTTGATCCAGACGGCAGTGTCGGGGACCTTGACGCCAGTGAAGACGGCGGATTTCGCATTCGGTCCGAGCTTCTTATTGGCGGTTGCGACATCCTCCCTGAATGCTTTGATCAGACGATTGTTCCAATCGGCGGCAGGGTCGGTGTTCTTTTTCGTCTGTTTGTAAGCAGCGACAGGGAAGAACGTGGAGATCGCTGAATCTGGAGAGTTGTTGATGATCGCATCGGCCAACACCTTCATACGGGCGTCGAATTCTGTCCCGGTTCCCATTGGCTTTTCATCGGTCTGAGGAAGAGTCCCAGGGTCGACAGTGGTGGTTGTTGTGGGCCGAGCAGGTGTTGTGGTGGTTTGCTCGTGGGTCGTCGGGGTTTCGGCGGCCTTCGATGAAGATCCGCCACATGCAGCGACAGCGATTGTTGCGATCGCCACCAAGAGCATCGTTGCGATGGGGCATTCGAAACTCGACCGGGGGTTCATTGGATCTCCAGAAACGATGTCGATGGACGCTCAAAGTAGAGCACCAGTGGGAGGCCTCGCAGTGGTATCGCGATGGCACTGGCAGTTTGAACGAACTGTCGTAATCTGTCGGAGACATAGTCCAAGGGGAAAACATGGATCAGAAGGTTTCGCACGCAACAGAACTCGGTCTCGATATACGTCCGATGACTGGCTACACCGGGGCCGAAATCTTCGGCGTGGATCTCACAAAGCCCCTTGATCCGGCGGTTGTCGCAGAGATCCGGTCGGCTCTCTTGCAATGGAAAGTCGTTTTCTTCCGGGATCAGTTCATCGATCGGGATCAGCACCTTGCGCTTGCTCGAGCGTTTGGTGAGCCGCTTCCTGGTCACCCCACGTTCCCGCCGTCGTTTCCCGACTACCCGGAAATTTTGCTACTCGATAATCAGCAAGGAACAGCAAACGTTAAAGAGAAAAAGGGAACGGGGGAAACACGCATCGAGAGTCGTTGGCATACCGATGTGAAATTTATTGAAGCGCCGCCAATGGGATCGATTCTTCGTGCAGTTGTCGTTCCCCCGTATGGCGGCGATACGCAGTGGTCGAATCTTGCGATGGCCTACAAGTTCCTATCGCCAGAGATTCAGACATTCATTGACGGCTTACATGCGGTGAACCACAACGCGCTTCCGATCGATCGCGGCGAGCTTCCTGGTGAAGTGGCGAAAGCGTTTATGTCAAAGCCTCTTCGCGCAGTGCACCCTGTGGTGCGCGTGCATCCCGAAACTGGTGAGAAGGTTCTTTTTGTCGAGCCTAACTTCACCGATTACATCGTTGAGTTGTCACGCCGAGAGAGCAATCACATTCTTGCCATGCTCTACGAGCATCTTCAGCGCCAGGAATTCACGGTTCGGTTCCGTTGGGAGCCGGGAAGCATTGCATTTTGGGATAACAGGGCAACTGCGCACATTGTTCCGACCGATATCCCAGCAGGAATGCATCGATGCCACGAACGAATCACTTTGGCCGGCGACATTCCTGTTGATGTGGCTGGCAACAGGTCGTACGCGCTCGTCGCAGACGATTGACGCTACCCGGTGATGTCGTGAAGAGCGGGTTGCGCGTTCCAGCGCCAGCGTGCAATTCCGAGGCAGAGCATCATGAGGACTGCGGTGCCGGTGAAGATTGTTGCGCGACCATACGCGTCGTAAATGACAGACCCGATGAGTGCAGAGGCTGCGGCGACCGCAAGGCCAGTTGCACCGAGCAAGCCTTGTCCGGCCGCGAGTTGGTCGGGCGGAGTTGAAATAGCGACAGCAACCTGGTTGGCAGGCATCGTGTAGGCATCGGCGACTGCGTGCACGCCTGAAAGCAC
>CAIKHC010000435.1 GCA_903827085.1 uncultured Candidatus Nemicrothrix sp.
ATCTCGGATCTCCACATTCACTCGGACCCTGATCAAACATTGGCGTCATTAAGGTGTGCCGGTAGTAGTCGCCCCGAAACGCAAGAGGCGTTCCTTCGTTCCACGATTCCCAAATAGCCCGAATCGCAAGAACGAACTCGCGCATTCGAGCGGCGGGGTCAGACCACGGCATCGAGAAACGTTTTGTGATGTGGGGTTTGATCTGGCTGCCGAGCCCGAGGATGAACCGCCCGTTCGACAGGCGGTTGATGTCGTTGGCAATCACCGCAGCGTTCATGGGATTGCGGGCGAAGGCGACGGCAATACCCGTGATGAGATCAACCCTCTCAGTGGCAGCAGCACCCAATGTCAGCGGCAGGAACGGATCGTGGGAGATCTCGACTGCGACAACGCCATCAAAACCTGCATCCTCGGCCTGCCGAATAGCGGCCGCCGCATCGGCGAGATTTCCGTGGATGATCGCATCGGTCTTCATGGCGCCATTCTGACCCGCCCGCCCGCATAGGCCTGACCGCCGGTGGGTGGATACGCTGCCGCAGTCACACTTCCCTCTTTGGAGCGCACCCGAATGTCGATCGCCATCACCGAAGACCACCGCACCCTGGCTGACGTCACTGCGGATTTCCTTGAACGCCATGCGTCACGCGACGCCGCTCGCGAACTGCTCGAAGCGAAGGACGAGGCAATGCCCTCCTTCTGGTCGGCGCTTGCCGAACTCGGATGGCTCGGTCTTCACATTCCAGAAGAGAACGGTGGTTCCGGTTTCGGAATGCCCGAGCTTGTTGTCGTGGTTGAGCAGATGGGAGCGGGACTTGCTCCCGGCCCGTTCGTGTCCACCATCATCGCAAGCGCCGCGATTGTTGCTGCCGCCCCAGCCGATGTTGCCGCCCAGTTGCTTCCGGGTCTCGCTGACGGAACCGTGGTGGCTGGAATCGGATTCGGCGACGCACTTTCCACCAAGTCCAACACCATCACTGGCACTGCTCGCAGTGTGCTCAGCGCAACACTCGCGAATCTCATCGTCGTCACGGTTGGAGATGACCTTGCGATCGTTGACGCAACTGCAAAGGGCGTCGACATCCGCACGATGACCAACCTCGACCCAACCCGTCGCAGCGCACAGGTCACGTTCGACGATGCTCAAGCGATCATCGTTCCCGGCGGCGCTCAGTCGCTTATTGATTACGCACGACTCCTTCTGGCCGCTGAAGCGACTGGCGTTGCCCGCGCAACCACCGACATGGCGGCCGACTACGCCCGCGAGCGTCAGCAGTTCGGTCGAGCAATCGCCATGTTCCAAGCGGTGAAGCATCACTGCGCCAACATGCTTGTTGAAACGGAAATCGCAACTGCTGAAGTTTGGGACGCGGCCCGTGCTGCTTCGGCCGGCGGCGAACAGTTCTCCTACGCCGCGGCAATGGCAGCGACCACTGCAGCGCATGCCGGCGACCGCAATGCGCAGATGAACATCCAGGTTCACGGTGGCATCGGATTCACTTGGGAACACGACGCTCACCTCTATTTGCGACGCGCTCTTGCAATCGAGGCGCTTGTGGATGCCGAAACTGCCGCAATCGAAATTGCGAACCTTCTCCGCAAGGACGTCAAGATCGTCCGAGCCGTGGAACTCCCACCCGAAGCCGAAGCATTCCGTGCCGAGGCTCGTGCAGCGATCGAAGCGGTCAAAGATCTTGACGGCAACGAACGCGTTCGTGCCCTCGTGGCATCTGGCTACGCGGTTCCTCATTGGCCAAAGCCTTGGGGTCGTGCCGCAAGTGCCGTTGAACAGCTCGTCATCGAAGAAGAGTTCAACCGCGCCGGCGTAAAGCG
>CAIKHC010000436.1 GCA_903827085.1 uncultured Candidatus Nemicrothrix sp.
ATCGTCACATTCGGCGTTGGTCCGGCTGGTACCGGCAAGAGCTGGCTTGCAGTTGCGATGGCCGTGCAAGCGCTTCAGGCCAAAGAAGTTGACCGCATCATCCTCACTCGACCTGCTGTTGAGGCGGGGGAGCGTCTGGGTTTCTTGCCTGGCGACATGATGGCCAAGGTCGATCCGTATCTTCGCCCGCTGTACGACGCTCTCTACGACATGCTCGACGCCGAAGGTGCTCAGCGCATGTTGGAACGAGGAACAGTGGAAGTTGCGCCGCTTGCTTTCATGCGCGGTCGCACGCTGAACGGTTCATTCATCATTCTTGATGAAGCGCAGAACACGACACCGGAACAGATGAAGATGTTCCTTACTCGAATTGGCTTCGGTTCAAAGGTTGTTATTACCGGCGACACCACCCAGATCGATTTGCAGGGTGGTCGAAGTGGTTTGCTCGAACTTGAACCAATCCTTTCCGGCATTGATGGACTCGAATGGGTCAAGCTCACCGCTGGCGATGTTGTTCGTCATCGCATTGTTCAGGACATCGTGAGCGCGTACGAGAACGCTTCGAAGCCTTGAACGAGCCTCCTCGCCGTCGCCGTTTGAAGCGACGCGGTCCCGCCGAGGGTGTCGTCACCGTGTTCGTTTCCGACGAACAGGCGGCATTGCCGATCGTGGTCGAGAAGTGGCAGCAACTCGCGTTGGCGGTGTTGGTCGATGAAGGTGTTGAAGGCGAAGCAGAACTCTCGGTGATGTTTGTCGACGAGGAAACCATTGGTGATCTCAACAAACGTTTCATGGAAACCGATGGCCCGACCGACGTGCTGTCCTTTCCAATCGATGGCGATCCCAATGAGCCCGGTCGTTGGCCCGATGCTGGCGGGCCGGGACCTGATCGCATCGAGAACGATCCTGAAGACCTTCCGCTTCTGCTCGGCGACGTTGTGATTTGTCCGTTGGTTGCCGAACGGAATGCACCAACCCACGCCGGTTCGTTTGACGACGAGGTCGCGCTGTTAGTGGTGCACGGCATCTTGCATCTGCTGGGCATGGATCATGCCGAGGAAGCGGAACGTCTCGAAATGCAATCACGAGAACGAGAACTGTTGGCGGCACATTACGGTCCGCTTGCTGCCGATCCATGGGCATGAGCAAGGAGTAAATGACGATGAACGTGGTTGCGGCGACATTTACAACAGCGGATGCATGGATGACGTTTGCGATTGTGGTTTTGCTTCTGGTTTCGGTTTTCTTGTCACTGGCCGAAACAGCACTGACGCGAATGACGGTTTCAAAGGCGCAAGCGATTTCCGAAATGGGTGGTCTGGGGTCAAAGCGGATTCTGCGACTTGTTGCCCACCCAGAAGAATTTCTCAACGTCGTGCTTTTGGTGGTGCTTGTTTGTCAGCTGGTCCAAGCCACATTGGTCGGTCTGGTTGCAAACAATCTCTTTGGTGCTTGGGGACTTGTCCTCGCCACATTCGTGAATGTGGTTGTTGTGTTCGTCGTTGCTGAGGCCATTCCGAAAACTTGGGCGGTTCAGCACACGGAACGTGCATCTCGTCTTGCCACGCCACTTGTGTGGTGGATGACCCGATTCTGGCCTTTCAAACTGATCGCGAAAGGTCTCATCGGGCTCACCAACGTGATCATTCCGGGAAAGGGTCTGAAACAAGGTCCGTTCATTTCAGAAGCCGAAATTCTTGCCTTGGCTGATCAAGCAGTAACTGCAGACGTTCTTGAAGAAGAAGAACGCGAACTCATCGTGCAGGTCATCGAATTTGGCGACACGATCTGCCGTGAGGTGATGGTTCCTCGACCAGACATGCTGGCGCTGTCCAATACTCTGACCGTTGCCGAAGTTCTTGATGCATCTCTTGCCGCCGGTCGAAGCCGAGTGCCGGTCTATGGCGAAGGTATCGATGACGTTACGGGCATTGCCTATGTGAAGGACTTGGTGCGGGCTTCGCGTGCTGGTCGAGATGCCGTTGGCGTGAATCGATTTGCTCGGCGCGCGTATTTCGTTCCCGAGACAAAGCGTATTTCTGAGTTGCTGGCGGAAATGAAGGTTCGCAAAGCTCATATGGCCGTCGTGATCGATGAATACGGCGGCACCGCAGGATTGATCACTCTTGAAGATCTGATTGAAGAACTCATCGGCGAGATTGTTGATGAATTCGATCGCGAAGACGTGATGGTTGAACGTCTTCCAGGCGGTGATCTGCGGGTGCAGGCCCGCATGTCGATCGACGAAGTGAGTTCGCTCGTGGGTGCGGAATTCCCCGACGGTGATTGGGACACAATTGGCGGTCTGATGTTTCACCTGCTCGGTCACGTACCGTTCGAAGGCGAAAGTGCAACAGAAGGCGAGTTCCGTCTTCGAGCAGAACAGGTGAAGGGACGTCGTATCGGCATGGTGAGGATCGAGCGGTTGCCCCAGTGAAGTCCGGATTCGTCTCCATCGTCGGCCGGCCCAATGTGGGCAAGTCGACACTTCTGAATGCCATCCTTGGTCAGAAGGTGGCGATCACCTCAGATAAACCACAGACCACCCGATCACAGATTCGTGGTGTGTTGAATCGTCCAGATACGCAGATCGTGTTCGTCGATACGCCCGGTATCCATCGTCCGCGCACCCTGTTGGGCGAACGGTTGAACAAGACCGCCTCAGAAATGACGAGCGGCGTCGATGTTGTCTGCCTCGTTGTCGACGCGACCGCGCCGATTGGGCCGGGCGATCGCTTCGTTGCCGAGAAAGTTCCTGCCAACGCAATCGTTATTGTGAACAAGACCGATATCGCTTCCCCCGACGACGTGATTGCGCAGTTGGCACGCGCCGCCGAACAGATCGACGTGTCGGCCTACTTCCCGGTTTCCGCTGTTACGGGGGCAGGCGTCGACAAGTTGGTCGCTGAGATTGTCTCTCGGCTTCCCGAAGGTCCGCTTTGGTATCCCGACGACATGGTCACCGACGTTCCCGAAGCGTTCTGGGTGGCCGAATTGGTTCGCGAGCAATTACTTGCCGTGACAAACGATGAACTTCCTCATTCGATTGCGACCCGAGTTGTCGAATGGGAATGGCCCCGCATTCGTTGCGAAATCCTCGTTGAACGCGAATCGCAAAAGGGAATCGTGATCGGCCACAAGGGCTCGGTGCTCAAACAGGTCGGTATCGCTGTCCGCGAACAGTTGCCCGAAGGCGCATACCTGGAACTGTTCGTAAAGGTCGACAAGGACTGGCAGCGCAAGTCTGGCGCCCTCGACCGTTTGGGTTTCTGAGGCGCCTTAACTCTCTTTGTTGAGAGCTTTCAGGAACTCTTCGACCTCGGAGCGGTCTTTGGTGCGCTTCATGGGCGGTAATGAGTTGACGAAGTCCCAGCGGTAGTTGGCCTTGGCCATTCGAGGATCGAACACCGCAACCACGCCTTTGTCGCTCGTACTGCGAATAAGACGGCCAGCGCCCTGGGCCAGAAGCGTCGTCGCCCGAGGAATGTCGACGACCTTGAACGCATCGGCTTTTGCCCGTTCGCGTCGGGCCTGCAAAAGCGGATCATCGGGACGCGGGAAGGGAAGGCGGTCGATGGTGACCAAACTGAGAGTCGCCCCAGGAACGTCGACGCCCTGCCAAAACCCCATCGTTGCGAAGAGACATGATTCGGGATCATCGGTGAATCGTTCGATGAGCGCGGGCTTTGGGTAATCGTCTTGGCCAAGGATGGGAACGTCGACGCGATCGCGCAAGGCTTCGACCGCGAGGTTGAGCGCTCGGTAACTGGTGAACAGGGCCATGGTTCGGCCGCCGGCAGCGGTAATGAGTGCTTCGAGTTCATCGTGCATCGAGTCATCGAAGGTTGCGCTGCGGGGATCGGGCATATGGGCT
The DNA here is from genome assembly GCA_903827085.1 of uncultured Candidatus Nemicrothrix sp. Classification (GTDB taxonomy): domain Bacteria; phylum Actinomycetota; class Acidimicrobiia; order Acidimicrobiales; family Acidimicrobilacustridaceae; genus Acidimicrobilacustris; species Acidimicrobilacustris europaeus. The sequence continues at coordinate 3,875 of CAIKHC010000436.1, forward strand.
GCGCAATAAAGAAGTGCTTGCTCGGGATAGTCGAATGGGCTTTCAACGTCGACGCGTTCGAATCGCGTCTCGGGAATGCCGAGTTGAACGGGGAGTGCAACTGGAAGTGTTGCGCTAGTGAGTACGGCAGTGGTTTGGGTCCACAGCGTTTCGTCGAGCAGTTCGCCGACATCAATCGGCGCGATGCGGAGCACTGGGAACTCAGCGGTGCCTTCAATCCATGCGACTTCGCTGGCACGGATTTCCTGACACGAGTTGATGTCATCGATCAGCGACGTCGCTGCCTGCATGGCCCGTTGTTTGCGAGCAGTGACATCGCCTTTGCTTTCGTCGGGAATGGCCCGAAGCGCAGTCATTGCTTTGTCGATGCGTGCTCGCGCAAGTGTGAGGATTCTCGCGGGCTCGCCGTCAAGCTGTCCGCGAATGCGTCGTCCTCGTTCTTCGGTGAGCGAGTCGCGCCACATCGAGCCAAGTTCGTCAACATCGCGCACAATGTCGGGGTCGGCGATGATTGCAGCGACGTTGCGAGCAAGAGCAGTAAATCGTCCGGCCGTAAGTTCTACGCCTGAAGTCGCTGCAACGATGTCTTCGAGTTGGTGCGCTTCGTCAATGATCACGACTTCGTGTTCGGGAAGAACGGCGCCATGCGTTGCCAGATGCAACCCGTACAAGTGGAGGTTGACAACGACGACGTCGGCGTCGGAGGCGGCGCGGCGAGCGCGTTCGGTAAAGCAATCATCACCTTTCGGGCATTTCGAGGCGCCAGGGCATTCGCGCGGCCCAACGCTTACCGCCGCCCATGCTCGGGGTGAAGGTTCAATGGTGAGTTCAGAGCGGTCTCCAGTTAGCGAGGTGGTCGACCAGCGAGCGAGTGCCGCAATTTCTTCAGAGGGCGGTTTGGGCCCACCGATTTCGAGCGCGAGCTGTTCGGTCCCATCGGCTTCGAGTTCTCGCACTCGTTGCAAGCAGATGTAGTTGGAGCGTCCTTTTAAGACGGCGAAAGTAAAAGGGTGGTCAAGATGCTCGGCGAGGAACGGCAGATCCTTGGTTGCGAGCTGGTCTTGAAGCGTCTTGGTCGCTGTAGCGACAACGACTCGGCGACCCGAGACGATGCAGGGCACGAGGTAGGCGAACGTCTTACCCGTACCGGTTCCAGCTTCGACAACGAGATGGTCGCCCTCGACGATTGAACGGGCGACAGCCTCAGCCATTTCGATCTGTCCGGCGCGTTGCTCGCCAGTAGGCAGTTGGGCCGTGATCTGTTCAAGGACCTGGCGGGTGTTGGCGACAAGTCGGTCAGCGGCACCCATGAGACGACGATGGTACCGGCGGCGTCGCAGGTCGGCGGTAACGTCGCATGCGTGGACATCCCCGGTATCGACCCATCACGTATCCCCGTGCACATTGCGGCGGTAATGGATGGCAACGGGCGCTGGGCAACGAGCCGAGGCCTGAAGCGCACCGATGGTCACGCAGCCGGTGAAGAAGCGCTGTTCGACACCGTCGAGGGCGCACTCGATCTCGGTGTGAAATGGCTCACGGTCTACGCGTTCTCCACGGAGAACTGGCGTCGGCCCGCCGACGAGGTTCGCTTCCTGATGGGCTTCAACGAATCGTTGCTCGTGCGTCGTCGTGACGAACTCAACGAGATGGGCGTGCGAATGCGCTTCATCGGTCGTCGGGACTGGCGGGTGCCGAAGCGTCTCATCCGTCGTATGGACGAATCGGTCGAACTCACACAGAAAAACCGCACGCTCACCTTCACCATTGCCTTCAACTACGGCGGCCGGGCCGAAATTGTCGATGCCGTCAAGATGTTGGTGGCCGAAGGCGTGCCCGCCGAGAAGATCGACGAAAAAGCAATCGCCAAGCGCCTCTATGACCCCGAGATGCCCGATCCCGATCTCGTTGTGCGTACCTCAGGCGAATTCCGCACCTCAAACTTCCTCATGTGGGAAGCGGCCTATAGCGAACTGGTCTTTACCGACGCGCTGTGGCCCGACTTCCGCCGCGAGAATCTCTTCGAGGCCGTTCGCGAATACCAAGCGCGCGACCGTCGATTCGGTGGCCTGAGCCCCGAAGCCTGATCGGTCCGCCACATGGGGAAGGGCACGATCCATCGCGACGAGGGGATCGTGCTGCGTACCTACAAACTCGGTGAAGCCGATCGCATCGTCGTCTTTCTGACCAAAGCGCGCGGCAAAGTGCGTGCAGTGGCCAAAGGCGTGCGCAAAACGAAATCAAAGTTCGGGTCAAGGCTCGAACCGATGAGCCATTGCGTGTTGCAGTTTTACGAAGGACGCGAGCTCGACATCGTCACTCAAGCCGAAAGCATCGATAACTTTCGGGCGGTGCGCGAAGACCTCGATCGCATCGGGCGCGGGGTTTCAATGCTGGAAGTCGCTGACCAACTCGCACAAGAGGGCGAGGTCAACCCGCAGCTGTATCGCATGCTGCTCGGTGCATTGCGAACGCTTGAGACATCAACCTCGCCGTTAGTGACCCCGGCGTTCTATTGGAAGGTGTTGGCGCTCGAGGGTTATCGCCCCGAAGTGGACATCTGTGTGCAGTGCGGTGCAGATGACACCCCGTTGGTCGCATTCGATGTCGAAAGCGGGGGTCTGTTGTGCCGTACCTGCCGACGTGGCACGCCTGTCTCGGCCGATGCGGTCGTGATGATGCGGCAAATCCTGGGTGGGGGACTCAACGATGCGCTGGTCGCCGGGGAATCGCCCGACGCCGCCGCTGTGGTGCACGAGGTCGATCAACTGGCAACCCGTGCGGTGGAACACCACCTTGAGCGCCGCCTCCGATCGGTGAACGTGCTCGACCACTGACGGCAAGTGGGCGGGTGAGGCGCATATCGCTTCCCGCCCCTGATACCTTCGCCCCTTCGAAGGCCGCATCACTCGGGGGACGAAATGACCAGCACGACCACCGCACAATCCGGAACAAACCAAGCGAGTCCACGACCGCTTGAAGGACTCCGCGTTGTCGACCTCACCGTCATTAACGGCGAGTTGTGTCCGAGGTTGCTGTGCGATCTCGGCGCCGAGGTCATCAAGGTCGAACCACCCGAGGGTTCGCCGGCTCGCCACTACGCGCCCGTGCGTAAGGGAATCTCGCTGTCCTTTGCGGTGAACAATGCAGGGAAGTTGGGCGTAGCGCTCGACCTCAGCGCTGCGGCCGATGTCGCCAAGTTGCATGAACTTCTTGACCATGCCGACGTTGTCGTGACCTCGGGACCAGAGGTCGCTCCCGGCCTTTCGGTGCAGATGGTCGCCGAGAATCATCCGCATCTCGTTGTTGCTGCGGTGACCCCCTACGGCCTCACTGGTCCGTGGGCGGGTCGAGTCATTACTGATCAGGTTCTCTCAGCGACCGGTGGCATGACCTTCAAGGCCGGCGCGCTGAACCGCGAACCGCTTCCCGCTCCGAGTCAGTTCAGCAACGATGTTGCTGCTTCAGTCGCCACGTGGGCTGCACTGTGCGCTCTGTGGCAACGAGAAGAAACCGGTGCTGGTCAGCTGCTCGACATTTCGCTCAACGAATCGTTGTCGCAATGTGCCGACTGGTCGTTGCCCAACTACACGGCTCGGGTTCTTGCCGGTAATAACTTTCCTGAATTCCGAGCCGGTTCTGGTCCGGTGTATCCGATCTTCAAATGTCGCGACGGCTATGTCCGCCTCATCGTGCTCAGTCCACCGCAATGGCGTGAGATGCGCGCGTGGCTTGGCGAGCCTGAGTATTTGCAGGACGAGGAATACGAATCTTTCCCTGGTCGATTCGCCATTGCCGACGCGATTCTCAATCCTTTGTACGAAGAGCTCTTTGCCGAACTTTCGGTCGAGGAAGTTTCCGCCAAGGCGCAAGAACGAGGCATTGTCTGTACGCCGGTGTACGACGCTCCTCGCGCACTCTCGAATGAACATTTCGATTCGCGTGGAACATTCCAGTCCATGGAACTTGCTCCTGGTGTGGTCGCCCAAATGGCTTCCGGATATTTCGAATTCAATGGCAACCGTGTCGGTCCGCAAACACCGCCGCCTTCGATCGGCCAACATAACGAGCAGGTCTTTGCATCGCTTGGCGAGAAGCGAATGGCAAAGGCAAAGAGTGCGCCATCGTTGCCACTCGCGGGGCTTCGTGTCATGGACTTTGGTCAAGGTGCGGTGGGTGTCGAAGCCGGTCGACTCTTTGGCGAATACGGCGCCGATGTCATCAAGATCGAAACTCGTTCGCATTACGACTTCATTCGTGTCGTTACCGGAACCGAAATGGGTCCGTCATTCGCATCATCGAGTCGTTCGAAGCGTGGCTTTGGAGTGAATGCAAAGTTCCCCGAGGGCCGTCAGCTTCTTCTCGATCTGGTGAAAGAGTCCGACGTTGTCATTGAAAACGTCACCACTGGCGCAATGGACGCGTTGGGCATCGGTTACGCAGATCTCTCTGCGGCCAATCCCGGCGTTGCCATGGTGGCTAGCCAACTCATGGGTTCTCGTGGCGTGTGGGCGCATTGGCGTGGTTACGGTCCGAGCACGCAAGCTCCTGGTGGCGTTTCGTTCCTGTGGTCCTATGAGAACGAAGACGAGCCCGCCGGCACTGCATCGGTCTTCCCTGACCATTTCGTGGGGCGGCTGTCGGCGTGTGGCGCACTCGCCACGCTCATCGGTCGCTCTCGCGGCACGGTCCCTGGCGGACACATTGAAATCGCGCAGTGCGAAGCAGTGGTCGGCTCGATCGCTGACTTGCTGGCTGCTGAGTCCATCGAGCCCGGTTCTGTTCGTCCTATGGGTGTTCATTCCGAGCAAGCGGCGCCTGGCGCGATGTATCGCTGCGCAACCGAGATTGATGCGACCGGCAATGAAAATGCCGAAATGTGGGTCGCTATTAGTTGTCGCGACGATGCCGACTGGACCGCACTTTGTGGCGTTATTGGTCAACCGGCACTGGCAACTGATGCTCGCTATCTGACCTTCGCCGATCGCACTGCCGCAGCCGCCGAGCTCGATGCGATCATCGGCGAGTGGGCAATGTCACGCAATCGTTTCGAGATTGCCGATGCATGTCAGGCCGTTGGGGTTCCTGCTGGTCCAATGCTGACATCGCCTGATCTCCTTGTGAACGAGCATTTCATCGAACGCGGATTCCTTGTCGAAATAGATCAGCCTGGCGTTGGCGTCTTCACGCTTGAAGGCCCCGCATTCATTGCCAGCGGCATGAGTGAACCGGTTGAAACGCCGGCCCCGTGGCTTGGTGAACACAGCGTTGCGATTTGTCGAGATCTCCTCGGCCGTGACGAGGCATCGATCGATGACTTGATCGCACGCGGCATCGTGGAAGTGACACCTCCTGCTGGCAAGTAACCTCACCGGTTATGCCAGTTGAGTCATCGGTACCCAATGACGTCTCCTTGATGGAGAAGGTCGTCAACCTGTCCAAGCGTCGCGGCTTTGTGTTCCCCTCAGCCGAGATCTACGGCGGGTTTCGCTCCACTTATGACTACGGCCCCATCGGGGTGCAACTGCTTCGCAATGTGAAGGACGCATGGTGGCGTTCGATGGTGCAAATGCGCGACGACGTCGTTGGTCTCGATGCATCGATCCTTTCGCCGCCGGCCGTCTGGGAAGCCTCCGGCCATCTCAAGAACTTCACTGATCCGCTCGTTGATTGTCGCAAATGTCATGAGCGTTTCCGCGAAGACCAACTTGTCGACCCCACGACCTGTCCGTCGTGCGGCGAGAAGGACTCCTTCACCGAGGCACGCAATTTCAACTTGATGTTCAAGACACACGCTGGTCCCGTCGAATCCGATGCGGCGGTGGCGTACCTGCGTCCTGAAACTGCACAGGGAATGTTCATCAACTTTTCGAACGTGCTGCAGACCAGTCGCAAGAAGCCGCCGTTTGGTATTGCGCAGATCGGCAAGTCGTTTCGAAATGAAATCACACCCGGAAACTTTGTCTTCCGTACCCGTGAGTTCGAACAGATGGAACTCGAGTTCTTCGTTCCGCCGGAAGATGCGCAGAAGTGGTACGAGTACTGGTGCGCCGAGCGTTATCGCTGGTACATCGATCTCGGAATCCCCGAGAGCCGACTTCGTATGCGTCCTCACGATGCCGACGAACTCAGCCACTATTCATCGGGCACCTCCGATGTCGAGTTTCTTTTCCCTTGGGGCTGGGGCGAGCTTGAAGGTGTCGCCAACCGTGGTGACTACGACCTCACCCAGCACTCGGAACATTCGGGCGAAAAACTTGAGTACTTCGATCAAAGCGCAAATATCCGCTATCGCCCGCATGTCATCGAGCCTGCGGCCGGTGCCACTCGCACGATGATGGCGTTCTTGCTCGCCTCCTACGACGAAGAAGACGTTCGCGGCGAAGTTCGCACGGTGCTGCGTCTGCATCCACGTCTTGCTCCCTACAAGGTGGCGGTCCTTCCACTTTCGAAGAAGGACGAACTGACGCCTGTCGCCCGCGAGGTGCTCGGAATGCTTCAGCCCCTCATGATGTGTGATTACGACGAAACCCAGGCCATCGGTCGGCGCTATCGCCGCCAGGACGAACTCGGCACCCCGTTTTGCGTCACGGTCGATTTCGACACCCTCGAGGACCAAGCGGTCACCGTTCGTGAACGAGATTCCATGGAACAAGAACGCATCGCCATCACCGATCTGCCCGGGTATCTGTTGCCCCGGTTGGTCTGACCATTCTCGCTGCTACCGTCCGGCCCGGAGGCATACGTGGGCATTCAGGACGATGACATCGCAGCGGTACGGAATGCCACTGACATTGTCGCGGTCATCTCCGAGCATGTTCAGCTGAAACGAGTCGGTCGGCGCTGGCAGGGCCTCTGCCCATTCCACCAAGAGAAGTCTGGTTCGTTCTCGGTCAATGCCGAGGAGAAGCTCTATTACTGCTTCGGGTGTGGCGCCAAGGGCGATGTCATTACGTTTGTGCGCGAGGTCGAGCACCTCGACTTTGTCGGAGCGGTTGAAAAACTCGCCGTGAAATCTGGCGTCACGCTTCGCTATACCGATGAAGGTCAGAACGAAGGGCGCAAGCGTCGAACCAAGTTGCTCGATGCCATTTCGAAAGCGAGCGACTGGTATCACGACCGACTGCTTTCATCGCCCGACGCGGCAGCAGCGCGCGGCTATCTACGTTCGCGCGGTCTCGATGGTGACGATGTACGAAACTTCGGTATCGGATGGGCGCCCGAGGGCTGGGACGAACTTGCTCGTGCAATCAAAGTTCCCGACGACGTCTTCGTTGAAGCCGGTTTGGGTTTCATCAACAGTCGCAATCGTCCGACCGACGCGTTTCGTGGGCGCATCATGTTCCCTATCCACGATGTTGCCGGAGCCAATGTCGGTTTCGGTGGGCGCATCATGCCCGGTGTCGACGGAGCGAAATATAAAAACTCTGTCGATAGTCCGATCTATAGCAAGTCAAAGTTGCTCTACGGCCTTCACATGGCAAAAGCCGACATCGTCAAGGCCGATGAAGCGATTATCTGCGAGGGCTACACCGACGTCATCGGTTTCTTCAAAGCCGGCATGCCCCGAGCCGTTGCAACCTGCGGAACTGCGCTCACTGAAGACCATGTGAAGTTGCTGCGCAGTTTTGCGCAGCGCGTTGTGCTTGCCTTCGATGCCGATGCTGCCGGTCAGAATGCCGCAGCACGTGTCTACACCTGGGAAAAGAAGTACGACCTCGATGTAGCTGTTGCGGTATTCCCGGGTGGTGCTGATCCTGCTGATCTCGCGCAGTCCGATCCCGAGGCGTTGGCCACTGCAATTGCAGAGGCAAAACCGTTCTTGAAATTCCGACTCGACCGAGTCCTTGATTCGTCACCGCTCGATACCCCTGAACATCGTGCCCGTGCCGCCGACGCCGCCATGGCGGTTGTGCTTGAACATCCCAGTGACATTGTTCGCGATCAGTATTTATTAGAGGTCGCCGCTCGTCTGCGCCTCGATCCTGACCAGTTGAGGAATCGTCGACCAACTCCTGGCGGTGGGGGATCGGGGCCAGGTTCCCGAGAGAACACATCGGCGAACCGTCCGCAGCGTCCGTCGCAACCGCTCGTGCATCGCGACACTGCCGCTACCGAAGCGCTCCGCCACCTCATTTGGGATCCCGAGACCATTACACCCCTTCTCGACGAGGTTCTCTTTCCCGATCCGCTCGCGGCGAACGCGTATCGGGCACTGCTGGCGACTGCGTCTGTCGCCGACGCCATCGAGATGGCCGCTGCCGATGATCCTGTCGCAGGCGACCTCCTGCAACGTCTTGCTGTCGAAGAACCCGAGTCAACCGTGCAGAGCGTGATGATCCGGCTCGTTGACGACGCTGCCAACGCATCCATGGCTGCGCTTCAGGCCGAAGCCCGAGTCGCGGACGACCCCTTCGCTGTCGGCGAAGCCATTCGCTGGCTCAACCTCCGAATCATGGATCTACGTGAGCAAGAAGGTTCGCTCAACGAAGATATGGAAGCGATGCACGACCTACTGGCTTGGTTGACCGATTCCGAGAACGATTCAGTCACCCACGATGAAGTTCGTCATGTCTGACTCGACTGACGTATCGAATTCGTCAACCGAGTCATCGTTTGGTGGCAGTCCCACAGGCGAGGCCGCGTTCAAGCGGCTTGTCAAACGTGGCTTGGCCCGTCCCGATCTTGTTGTCTCCGGCGATGAAGCCATCGAAGCGCTTATCGATGTCGATCCAACACCGGAAGCGATCGAACAACTCCGTCTGCGTCTTGCTGAACACGGCATCACGCTCGACGATGCGGTTCCTGTTGCCGAAGAGATCGACGCGCTCGACGATGCTGATGGTGGTGGCGATATCGAAGAAGTCGTCAT
>CAIKHC010000437.1 GCA_903827085.1 uncultured Candidatus Nemicrothrix sp.
GCACGGGCGAGGTCAGCAACGAGGTACGCGGTTGCCCGGACTTTCGGCCGATAGTTGTGAGCTCGACAACCGGCATCCCGTACATGTGCCAACCAAGGCGACCACCGCTCAACTTCAGCGTCGCGCTGTGCACCTTGTTCATTGCCTTCATTTGAAAGTCACTCGCCATGACGTGACCCTAGCGAGGAGCAGGATGCTGTGGCGGAATGTTGCGACACATGCCGTCAATCAGCAGGCGGAGCGTCCTTGGCTTCGATTGCTTCGATGTACTCACAGAACGCGTCATAAGCGCGGGGACCGTAGACCGTTCCTGGTCCACCGTTCATCAACAACGTGACGCCGATTGCTTCCGCGACTTCTTCACGAGTGGCCGCAGCACCTCTTTGCCATGCGTGTGCTCAGTCATATGCGTCTCCTCCGACGTAAGCAATCGACCTCTTCTGTCAGTTTGTGGACGAGGCGTCGGCCTCGGCGACCTTCTTGATGCGTTCAAGAGTGGTTCGCATGCCGTTGCGGTTGGTCTTGCCCCGGCTCCACCCCATCAGACCCCAGTAGATCTTCATCGGCAGTTTTGGTGCGAGTTCGAAGAATTCCGTGGCGTCGGTACCGCCGTTTGCACCCGGCGCGAGTCGGTAGCCCCAGTTGATTGCCGCTTTGCCAGGCTCACCAACACCAAAGGCGAATTCCTTACCGGGTTCGCATGCAGTCACATAACACTTGGTCCAATACGTCGGTCCCTTTTGATTGCGCTTCACATGACCGCGAAAGCGCGCACCGACTGCAGGACCCGAAGCGCCGTCGAGCCATTCGCCTTCAAAGGTTTCAGGGCTGTAGCGCCCGATCTGCGTGACGTCGCTCACCAACGCCCACACCTGATCCGGTGAAGCATTCATGTGCACGGTGACTTCATCGCCCATTTTCATGGAATCAGCCTAGAACCCAATCGTTAGTGACGCTCAGGTGACGCCATGGTGAGCATCGTGTGATTTCGCGACGAACACACACCGTTCGCTCTAGTCACGACGAATCCGCCTCTGTACCGTCGTGCTCGTGACCAGAAAGTCGGTCATTCGACCGAACCCGGCCGCTACTTCTCCGTCGATGTCGTCACCGCATCAGACGGTGAGAAGAAACACCTTCAGGCAGTGTTGGTCGAACCAAACGTTCCGTCGTTGGTCGTATCCAATTGGTGCCGTTGTGGTTGTTCTTGCACTTGGAGTTACGGGGATGAGGCTTCGCGGGCTTCTCCGTTCCGCCTTCGCCCAACTCGGTTCACTCACCCTTCCGGCGCTTGCTCTTGTTGCTGCGTGTTGGTTCACAATGCTGATCTCCCGAGGAATCGTCTACCGGTTCACACATTCACACCTTCGAATCCGTCATGGCGTCGTGCTCGATCAAGTCAACCTTGCTGCGGCCAATGGACTCCCGGGCGGATCAGTCGTTGGAATCGCAGCTCGAATGAGGATCAGTCGGAGCCTTGGCCATGGATCCGAACAAGCCGCCCTCACCGTGTTCGCCAGCGGACAAGCCTTCGCAATTGGTCGTTGGGTTTGTCTCCTCGTCATCATTGGCACCTCAATGATTCTGCGCGGGACCAACACCATCGACCTGTTGCAATTGGGGAGTGCGCTGATTGCGCTCCTGCTTTCCTGCATCATCTGGATAGTTCTGAGCAGCGACTCTCGGGCAAGTCAAGCCCTTCTGCATTTCATCGAAAACGCCATTACCCGAACGAGTCGGACGCAAGGGGCGTTTCGCAGAGCGAGGTTCCGGGCCTCCGTGCACCGCTTTCGGTCGGGAGCGAACGAACTTGTCCGCAATCGCGCACCGAAACTCATTAGCGCAGGAGCTCTTTCCGCCTTATTTGGCGCACTCATACTCGTCGTTGTCATCGATGATCTTTCGCCGTCTGCAATTTCCGTTCTTGATGTTCTTCGTGCCTATCTGATTGCCAGAGTTGCGACGTCATTCATCCCTACCCCTGGCGGTGTCGGCGTTCTTGACGGTGCGATCACCGCAGGGCTCATGAGTGCCGGAGTCGAACCATCCGTCGCACTCTCGGCAGTGATCGTCTATCGGGCATTTACCTTTGCACTCCCGATTGCAACTGGCTCGCTGATCTATCTCGTTTGGCGCCGCAAATCGAACCATCACAACGAAGTCGAGACAGATGATGATGGGACGACTGATTCACTTCTTCATGCCGCATAACTGAACACGACGAAGTTCGTGGGAGAGACGCTCAGGTGCCTCGCGCCATATTGGCGAACTTTGTGTAGTGATCGAGGAACGCAAGGCGCACCATGCCCGTGGGGCCGTTTCGGTGCTTGCTAATGAGGATTTCTGCCGTGCCACGGTCGGGTGAGTCGAGGTTGTAGACGTCGTCTCGATAAATGAACATGACGACGTCGGCGTCCTGTTCGATTGCACCCGATTCACGAAGGTCGGCGAGCATCGGGCGCTTATCGGCCCGCATTTCGAGTTGTCGTGAGAGCTGCGACAGCGCCACAACTGGGCACTCGAGTTCACGAGCAAGGATCTTGAGACCTCGGGAGATTTCCGAGATTTCCACCTGGCGGTTTTCTGCGTTGGAACGACCGCTCATGAGCTGCAAGTAGTCGACCACGATGAGGCCGAGATCGCCGAGACGGCTGCGCAAGCGCCGCGCCTTGGCGCGAATTTCCATGATGGTGACGTTGGGGTTGTCGTCGATCCAAATGGGTGCATCGGCGAGACGGCCGGTGGCGTGTGCGATCTTGCCCCAGTCGGATTCAGTGAGTTGACCGGTGCGCACTTTGCGTGAATCGACGCGAGCCTCGGCACACAACAAACGTTGCGTGAGTTCGAGTTGGCCCATTTCGAGCGAGAACAACAACACGGGTCGGTGCGATTCGATTGCTGCGTTGCAGGCCATGCCGAGTGCAAGCGCGGTCTTTCCCATTGAGGGACGAGCGCCAACCACGTAAAGCGCGTTTGGTTGCAGACCCGACAGCAGTTCGTCGAGGTCAAGGAAACCTGTGGGCATACCAGTAATTGTTTCGCCACGACTGACGACGTCTTCGAGGTGGTCGAGGTTGGTACCGAGGAGATCGGACAACGGTGCAAGCGTGTCGGTGGCGCGACGCTGCGCGACTTCGAACACCATGGTCTCGGCCTGATCGACTGTCTTGGTGACATCTTCGGGAAGGCTGTAGGACATCTCGGCGATTTCGCCGGCGACACCAATAAGGCGGCGCAACAACGCGTGCTCTTCAATAATGCGGGCGTAGCGAGACGCGCTCGATACTGCAGGTGTTGCGGCCTGGAGCGTGACGAGCGTGGCCGGGCCACCGATGGCATCGAGCAAACCCGCTCGGCTGAGTTCTTCGGCCACCGTGACAGGGTCGGCTGGTTCGCCTGCAGCGGACAACGACGTAATGGCGTCGAAGATGTGTGCGTGAGCCGGCTTATAGAAGTTGTCGGCCGTCAGCACTTCGGACGCGATCGAGACCGCTTCTTTGGAAAGAAGCATGGCGCCGAGCAAGGACTCTTCGGCTTGGAGATTGTGGGGAGGGACCCGACCAGCCCCAGCAGGGCGGTTGGCGGATCGGGGTTCGTCGTACTCACTCATGAGGGGTCAAGCCTCCCCCGCTTTGGCTGGGGATCGCTAGAGGGACAACCCCGGTTTTTTCGGGGGACGACCCTGTGGACGGAGTGTGGACAACTTTCGTCATCTGTGGAGGAATGGACCCTCGGAAACCCATATGCACCATGGGATCACTCTAGAAATGACCTGTGACAGCACGATAGGTCCCACAGTGTGGACAACGAATTCTTGACTAGGTCATTGAGACCAATGCCACACGCTGGGAAAACGCACAGAGGAGCCGGCGAACCGGCCCCTCTGTATCGAACTCGTTGGTGTCTGCGGCTCAGGCCGGCGAGACCTCAACGGTGATCTGGAACTGCACCTCGGGGTGCAGACGGGCGGACACCGAGTGGGTGCCAACCGTCTTGATCGCTTCGTCGATGTGAATCGAGTGACGATCGAGTTCGATGCCGGTTTGTGCAGCAACGGCCTCGACCACATCGGTCACCGAAACGGAACCAAAGAGGTCGCCTTCGGCCTTGGCTCGGGCGGTCACGGCAATCACCGCGGGCACGAGCTTGGCGGCGATATCGGATGCTGCCGAACGATCGGCGGCGTCACGCTGGTCGCGTGAGCGACGCATCGATGCAGCCTGGGCTTCTCCACCACGGGTCGCCAGAACAGCGAAACCCTTGGGGAGCAGGTAGTTGCGACCGAAACCATCGGCCACCTCAACCACGTCGCCCTTCTTGCCAACACCATTGACGTCGGAACGGAGGAGGATCTTCATTCGGAAACCTCCACGTCTTCCACAACAACCTCGACCTCGGTGCCTTCGGCGTCGATAAACGTTGCCTCGAGCTCCTCGATCACGGCGTCATCGGTAACGGTTTCGCGAATTTCAGCGTTCTCGAGCTTGAGCCCGCGATCGCCGCGATCGCCGCGGTCACCGCGTTCGCCACGGTCACGACCGCCGCCACGCTGAGTGGTGACA
>CAIKHC010000438.1 GCA_903827085.1 uncultured Candidatus Nemicrothrix sp.
CCTGTTCCGGCGTGTAGCGATACATGATGGTGTCGAGGGCGGGAGACTTCCACTGCACCTGATCGACGTAGGCGCCAGTCGCAGGGTCGAGGATCGTGTAGCTCGCAACGCCGCCGATACCTTTCGGACCATGACAACCGGCGCACTGTGCGCCGTTGACGTAGATGTCTTCACCACGTGAAATGGCGACGTCTTCGAATTGCTTCACCATGTCGTCTTGGCGACCCGGTTCAGCAAGCCAATAGAGCGGAAGCGTCAGAGCGATGACACCAAGTGCAACGAGGCCGAGGCCAAGAGTGCGGTCGAGTTTTTTGGTCTCGAGTTCTTCGTCGTCCATGTAGGGCTTGCGGTTCGGGGCCAGTTCAACTTCAGAACCAACCTCGGCGCGCCCCTTGCGGACGTTCACAGCAATTGCGACGACAAACGCGATGAGAAGAAGGACGGCAATGACGTAACCAACCGTCTTTTGAGCAACCGCCAACAGATAAAGATCCTGCATCAGTGACTTCCTCCACCCACGCAATGCGGGCCTTCAGCTTCTTGCCCAGTGGTGTTCGTTCCAATAGCCGGACCTTGGAAGACCAGACCGGTGTCGACGGTGAGCACGCCGCCGGCCACTGAGGTTGCAAAGCGGTCCATGCCTCGCGGCGCAGGACCACCCTTCTTTTCTCCTGCCAAGTTGTACTGCGAACCGTGACATGGACATTCAAACCATTGCGAGGTTGCACACGAAGGAACGCGGCAGCCGAGATGCGGGCACTTTTGATACAGAGCAACGACGCCGGCTTCCATCGAGGGAAGGACACCTGGCGGGTAGACCGCCTTGGCTTTTTCGATTGCGGAGGTCGGATACGCAGTCAGCCACATGCGGCCTTCGGCCGAGTACAGGAAGCCCTTACTTGCGGCGATTTTGGTGAGAACATCGGACACATTGCCCACGCGGATCTTGGAACCGAAGCCACCCTTTGGCATCGGCCACAAAAACGCGAGTGTCGCTGCACCAAAGCCTGCGAGGCTGAGTCCAATCATCACGACGATGGAACGGTTGAAGAACTTGCGGCGTGAGATGCCGATCGCATCGGCATCGGGAGCAACAAACGGTGCAATGTCAGCCGAGACAGTTGCCGGAGCGGCTGGGCGACGATCAAGCGCTGCTGATGCTTCGACCTGACGACCGGAAACACCGACCATTTCAGATTCGTCGAGTGCAGACGCGGGCTTGTCACGTTTGATGGTTTCGCGACTGAGCGCACCAGTCGCGCCACCGCTATCACGACGACGTGAGGCAGCGAACAACACCACGCCGGCGAGAACAACGACGACGGGAATGACGATGACTAAAGGATTCATTTGGGGGACTCCTGCGTTTGCGCCATCACAACTCGAAGAAAAGACCGCCGGTCCAAGGCGCCACAAAGTTGAAGCCAGGACCACGGAAGAAGGAACCGATAATGACAAGTACCGCCCAGAACATCATCTGAACCGTGAACAGCGAGATCGCAAACTTGCGATCTTCGGGCTTATTCGACGGGTTTTTGTCGATGTACGGCGAAAGAATGAGCAAGAAGATGCCCATGCCCGGGATGGTCACACCGGCGACCATAGGGTGGAACATGGTGAGCAATTCCTGAAGACCGAGGAAGTACCAAGGGGCCTTCGACGGGTTCGGGGTCTCGTTGAGATTGGCCAGTTCGAGCAACGGCGCATTCACGAAGATTGAGAAGATCAGCGTGAAGACCGTGATCGCAAGAGCAGCGACAAACTCAACTGCGAGAAGGTGCGGCCAGGTGTGAACCTTGTCGACTGGTGTGGCCTTGAGGTCCTGAATGGAACCGGCCTTGACCACAGTGAGGAGACGCTGGGTGTGACCGCCAGGGCCAGTTGCCGTGGGAGGCGGTGCAGCATCGAGAACGGCGGTTGCAACGCCACCGCCGGAAGCGGCGGGGGCAACTTCGGCGCCGCCTTCCTTCTTGGCCTTTGCTGACTTGGAGCGCTCGAGCAAATGAGCTGGGATGCGGCTGTCGCCGGCGCTTGGCGCCTCGGCGGCAGGAGCTTCAGTGGCGGCTTCGGCGGGCGCGTCGCCTGCGGCCTTGGCTGCTGCCTTGGCTTTGGCCTCTTCGGCTCGCTTACGGAGATGTTCGGGGATCTCTGTCATGGCTCCTCGATCACAACGGTCCGGAGATGCCGCCATCCTTGCGGACCCGCCAGAAGTGGATCGCAAGGAAGATGACGGTCACGAACGGAACAAACAACACATGCAACACGTACCAACGCAACAGTGTGTCGGTACCGATTTCCTTACCGCCAAGGAGCACGAATCTCACTTGGTCGCCGAACACCGGGGTGTAGCCCATCATGTTCGTACCCACCGTCACCGCCCAAAGTGCGAGCTGATCCCACGGAAGGAGGTAGCCGGTGAAGGAAAGAAGAAGCGTGAGGGTCAAAAGGATGACGCCAATCACCCAGTTGAACTCTCGAGGTGGCTTATACGCGCCGTGGTAGAAGACGCGAGCCATATGAAGGAAGACCGACAACACCATGAGGTGGGCGGCCCATCTGTGCATATTTCGCACGAGAAGACCAAAGGCCACCGAGGTCTGAAGGGTATAGATGTCGTTCCAGGCCTGCGCCGCAGTGGGGCGGTAGAAGAACATCAGGAAAATGCCTGTGATCGTCAGCAGGATGAAGAGGAAGAAACTGAGCCCACCAAGGCAAAGGGTGTAGCTGACCTTGACCGCGTGTCGCTTCACCTTCACCGGGTGAAGGTGGTACAGCACGCTGTTCATGATCACGTAGGAACGGTTACGGGGGCTGTCGGTGTAACCCTTACGGAACACCGATCCAGGTCGGAAAATTGAATTCCAGGCCTGAGAGCCTTGCGTCTTGTCGACGACTTCACTGACGCGCTGTGCCGGGGTTTTCTTCCCGCTGGGGCGCTCCATGGTCTTTGCCAAGGCAGTTACTCCGTGTGAGCCGGGATCGAGGATCGGTCCCGGGAGGGTGGTTCGAGTTCAGTAGGTACAGAAAAGACAGAAAAAAGAGGGAAAAACAAGGTGTAGCACTATCCGAGACGCATGCCGTAGCCGTAGCCGTGAGTCGGCATTCGCTGATGGGAGTCACCATCGGCCGGTGCAGCACCGACCTTTCCAAGGATGATGACACCAGTTGGGCACCTGTCGACGCAAAGCGCGCAGCGGGTACAAACATCATCGTCGATAAGGAACACCGAGTGGTCACCGGGGTCTTCTCCGGGAAGTTCGGTGCCAACGGCCTCATCGATCGAGGAAGTGCGGACCAGGTGGATGCACTTCCAAGGGCAAATATCGACGCATCCTTCGCAGGTAATGCACTCGGATTGGTCGATATGGATGAATTGCTTGGGCTTGACCGCCTTCGACAGCCATTCCGCGTCGACTTCCCGCAGGACGTAATCGTCGCGGAACTCCGGCATCGGGGGATTGGCGTCAATGCGGGCCATGATCAGCTCTTCCGAACCAGCGGACGGCCGTACTCGGAAGTGGCGGAGGCCTGAGCCGTTTCAGCAGCAGCAGCTCGCTTGCCACGGTTCTGCCACCAGATCCACAGAGCGATCTGGACACCGAAGATGACGACATAAATGAGTACCGCAGCAACGTCGCGAATCGTCTGGTACGAGACCGTGATCGGGTTCCAACCGTCAAGCGACTGTGGCTTGAGGATGCCGCCAGGACCCAAAAGGATGTTGTCGGGGCGCCAACCGAGTTCATTGTCGGCCCAGGTCAAGAAGAGATGAGGAACGACCCCATAGACCCAAAACATAAGAAAAAAGGCATAAACAGACGCCACCATGGCCTCGCCCCATGTGAGCGGGGTCCCTACTGGACGTCGCTTGGCCATCGGAATCACAAGTGCGGTCAAAAGAACCATTACAAGCACCGATGCGATGAACGCAACCACCCGGGTTGGCCTCCCTCGTGAACGTTTGCACAAATGATACGGACAGAACTGTGCCGAGCCCGAGCAGGCCGGTTCGGCGCTTTCATTGTCTAGCACCGCCGTAAGGGGGTTGAGACATTCCGGGGGTCATTCGCGGACGTGACATTTCACCGGACAACTTTCGCGAACTCTCCTCCTCGATACTTGGCTCCGCCCGCTCCGCGTCGTCTAGGTTTGTCCCCCTACGGCCGGTGTCCGTCGGCTTCGCCGGCGGCCCTGCCCGATCACTGCTCCCGTATCTCTCCCGTCCGCTTCGGAGGAACCGTGACCGAAGTTCCCGAGCATCTGCTCAAGCGCTCTAAAGACCGTCGGACCTCGCTCGACGGTGAAACACCTGCTGCCGATGCAGCCCCGGCCGCCGAGAGCGCCTCGGTCGAGAAAGCAACCGCTTCGGCGGCTGCTGCTCCGGCCGCTGTTGCGCCTGCGGCTGCACCTGAACCGGTGCCGCCGTACGTCGAAGCTGCCATTAGGCGCAAGAAGATCCCCATCTGGGCGATACCGGTGTTGGCCTTCCTCCCTCTTTGGGCCGTGATGTACGTCGGTGGCCTCTCCCCGGCCGCCAGCGGTGAACCTTCACAGTTGGCAACCGGAGCCACGATCTACACCGCGAACTGCGCTGGTTGCCATGGTGCTGCCGGCGGCGGCGGCGTTGGTCGTCCGATGAACGAAGGCAACTTGGTCAAGACCTTCCCCGACATCATCGGACAACTTGATTTCGTTTGGCTCGGCTCAAATGGAATTGGTCCTGCTGGCACCCCGTACGGCGATCCCGCTCGTGAAGGCGGACAGCACAAGACGCTGAGTTACAACGGCAACCCAATGCCGAACTTCAATAAGTCGCTCAGTCAGGCCGAGTTGCTTGCAGTCGTTCGTTACGAGTGGGAAACGCTTTCGGGCGGCGAGGCCACCGAAGATGCAGCCGGAAACATCACCTACGCCGACGGAAAGCCGATGCTGAACGCAGCCGGCGAACTCATCACACCTGAAGGCACTCCGTTGCTCGACGCGAACGGCAAGCTCACGATTGAACCCAACTGGACAATGCCAGTTGGTTCTAAGTCGTAAGACTCGCCCAACACAATCGTTTGAAAGAACCCCGCTTCGGTGGGGTTCTTTCGCGTTCAGGCCTCTGCTGTTATCGCGGTGTGATCAACGCGGTGTGATCAGTGCGACGCGACAGCAGCCGCGGCAGCGTGTGCGGCATCGCTAATTGCTGTGAGCACTTCGTCGTTGTGGGCCAAACCTGGGAACATCACTTCATACGCTCCAGGAGCAATCGCAACACCACGATCAAGAAGCTCGTGGAAGAACTTCGCATACAACGCTTCGTCGGTTGTGCACGCGCTCACGTAGTCGGTTGGTGGAGTGTCGCCGAAGAACAACCCAACAAGGGTTGCAAAGCGCGGAACGCACACTGCGATACCTGCAGCCCCGAACGCGTTCGCAAGTGCACCAGCAAGACATTCGGCACGAGATTCGATCAATGCGTAGGCGTCATCGTCCAGTAGCGAAAGGGCAGCAAGACCCGCAGCCGTTGCAAGAGGATTACCCGACAACGTTCCTGCTTGGTAGACGGGACCAAGCGGAGCAAGGTTGTCCATGATCTCGGCGCGTCCGCCAAAGGCGCCTACTGGCAAACCGCCGCCGATGATCTTTCCGAAGGCCGTGAGATCAGGAGTAACGCCAAGAAGTTGTTGTGCACCGCCGCGCGCAACACGAAAGCCAGTGATGACTTCGTCGAAGATCAACAGTGCGCCGACACGATCACATTCACTTCGAAGTCCTTCGAGGAATCCGGGTGCGGGTGGCACGAGCCCCATGTTTGCGGCGCACGGTTCAACGATTACTGCGGCGAACGTTTCATCAAGCGTTGGTACGACGTTGTAGGGCGCAACGACAGTGTCGGCGATTGCGTTGTCAGTAACGCCTGCCGACGCCGGAATGCCAAGAGAGGCCATCGCCGTTCCGCCAGAAACAAGCAAGCCATCGCTATGTCCGTGGTAGTTGCCCGCGAACTTGAGAATCTTTGGGCGGCCAGTTGCACCACGCGCAACGCGAATCGCACTCATCGTTGCTTCAGTTCCGCTATTCACCATGCGCAACTTCTCGCAGGAGGGAACTCGTTCGTTGATTGCTTCAGCGAGTTCAACTTCGCGAGGAGTAGGTGCTCCAAATGAGGTTCCATCGACCGCTGCTTTTTGAATTGCTTCGATGATCTTCGGGTGAGCATGCCCAGCGATGATCGCTCCGTAACTCTGTACGAGATCAAGGAACGTTGTTCCTTCGATATCAGTCACGCGCGCGCCGCTACCGCTCGCGACGAAATACGGAGTGCCGCCCACAGACCGGAATGCTCGAACTGGTGAATTCACTCCACCTGGGATGACGCGCTGACCGCGTTCAAACAGCGACTCGTTGGTTTGTGTCATGAGCTCAATCGTTGAGAAGTTCGGCGACGTCGCGCGCGAAGTACGTAAGAACCATGTCGGCGCCCGCGCGTCGAATGGAGGTGAGTTGCTCAATGGCGACTGCGTCACCATCGATCCATCCACGTTCCGCCGCTGCTTTGACCATCGCGTATTCGCCAGACACGTGATAGGCGGCCATGGGAATGTCGACCTCTTGGCGAGCCCTCGCGATGATGTCGAGATAGGACATCGCCGGCTTCACCATCACGATGTCGGCGCCTTCAAGAATGTCTTGGCGAATCTCTTCGAGAGACTCTCGGGCGTTTGCGGGGTCTTGCTGATACCCCTTGCGATCGCCACCGTCTTCGATCGTGACATCGACTGCATCGCGGAACGGGCCGTAAAGCGCCGATGCGTATTTCGCGGAATACGCCATGATCGCTGTCTCGATGAAGTCTTCTTCGTCGAGTGCATCGCGGATTGCAGCTACTGCGCCGTCCATCATTCCTGAAGGAGCAACGACGTCAGCGCCTGCGGTTGCTTGGGCAATCGCGACGTTGGCGTAAAGATCGAGCGTTGCGTCGTTGTCGACGCTGCCGCGGCCGTCGAGAACCCCGCAGTGACCATGCGTGGTGTACTCATCGAGACAGAGATCAGACATGAGAACAACGCGATCACCAAACGTGTCGCGCAACTCACGCAATGCGATCTGAACGATGCCATCTGGGTTCCAGGCGCCCGACCCAATGTCGTCCTTGGTTTCGGGAACTCCAAAGAGGATGACTCCGGGAACACCAAGTCCCACGAGATCAGCAACCTCGGCACGGAG
>CAIKHC010000439.1 GCA_903827085.1 uncultured Candidatus Nemicrothrix sp.
CCACCTCACGCAAGATCGAAACCCATTTCCGTTCGTAAATGGCGTAACACGCCGTAGGCTCATCTCATGGCAAGGCACAACGAGCGTCATTACACCCACCGAACAGGCTGGATCCGAGCGTCGGTGCTTGGGGCAAACGACGGAATTATCTCCACCGCTGCACTGATTCTTGGAGTCGCTGCTGCTGATTCAACCAGAACTGCCGTTCTCACCGCCGGCGTTGCCGGACTTGCCGCGGGGGCACTTTCGATGGGCCTCGGCGAATTCGTCTCGGTCAGTTCACAGCGCGACACAGAAGAAGCAGATATCGCCAAAGAGGTGTGGGAATTAGAAAACACCCCAGAGCGTGAACTCGCTGAACTCACTGCCATCTACCAAGAGAAGGGCTTGAAACACGACCTTGCCCGCGAGGTCGCAGTCGAACTCACTGCCCACAACGCTCTCGAAATTCACCTCAGCGAGGAACTTGGCTTCACCGAATCCACCCGCGCCCGACCCTTTCAGGCCGCTTGGTCGTCGATGGCAGCGTTTGCAATCGGAGCAGCACTTCCACTTCTGGCCGCCGTATTTGCGCCGAATGGTTCTCGAATCCTCACGACGCTGTTCGTCTCGGTGCTTGCGCTGATCGCACTCGGCTATGCCGGAGCTCGAGCCGGCGGTGCAGCCCCGTTACGTCCCATGCTTCGAGTAGTCGGCGGCGGAATCGCTGCCATGGCCGCAACGATGATCATCGGCAAACTTTTTGGCGCAGCAATCGGTTAAACGCGACTTACTTTGCGATTGTTCGCAGAAGGTTGACCATTTCCAAACCGGTGCGGACGCATTCTTCGCCCTTATTGTCCTCGTCGGATGAACGAGCAAGTGCTTGTTCGAGGTTTTCGGTCGTAAGGACGCCAAAGATGACCGGCACCCCGGTTGCAAGTTGCACATCCATGATTCCGCGTGCGCATTCACCGGCCACAAAGTCATAGTGCGAGGTCTCACCGCGGATCACCGCGCCGAGACACACCACCATGTCGACCTTGCCGCTGTCGATAAGGCCTTTTGCCGCCATCGGCGCTTCATAGGCTCCTGGCACCCACACCTGAAGCACGTCGGCTTCAGAAACACCATGAACAGCGAGCGCGTTCTCGGCACCTTCGATGAGTCGGTTCGTAATGTGGTCGTTCCAGCGCCCGCAGACGAGCCCGACGCGAATGCCGGAACCATCGACGTTGCTCGAAAGCGAGTTCGCAGCGCGGAAGTTTGATGACATCAGTCGAGCCCTTCAAGCATGTGGCCCATCTTTTCGCGCTTTGTGCGGAGGTAGGCGATGTTCTCAGGATTCGGAATCGTCTCTAACGGAACCCGTTCAACGATGTCGAGGCCGAAGCCATCAAGACCGCCGTACTTCGAGGGATTATTCGTAAGGGCTCGCATTGTCGTGATGCCGAGATCAACAAGGATCTGTGCACCGATGCCGTACTCGCGCGAATCAATGGGGAGTCCGAGGCTTACATTTGCCTCAACGGTGTCTTGCCCTGCGTCTTGCAACGAGTACGCCCGGATCTTGTGACCGATGCCGACGCCGCGGCCTTCATGTCCACGCAGGTACACGACAACGCCGAGCCCCTCGCCGTCAATAAGTTCCATCGCCTTGTCGAGTTGGATACCGCAGTCGCAACGCAGCGAACTAAACACGTCGCCAGTGAGGCATTCGGAATGCACCCGGACAAGAACGTTGTCCTGACCTTGAACCGCACCCTTCACCAGCGCGATGTGCTGTTGCCCGTCGAGAACGTTCTCGTAGACATAACAGGTGAAATCTCCCCACTGGGTGGGGATACGAGCCTCGGAGACTCGCTTGACCAATTTTTCTGTCTGACGCCGGTAGCGGATCAGTTCGGCGATTGAGATCAGCAAGAGATCGTGTTCTTTGCAGAACTCAAC
>CAIKHC010000440.1 GCA_903827085.1 uncultured Candidatus Nemicrothrix sp.
ATCCATCGCGTTCAGCAAATCGCCGATGCCGCAATTTCTTTTGATCGCGTTATTGCCACAATGGGCATGTCGATGAAGAAGAACGTACGCATGGCTCGCGAAATGGGCTTGCTGAATATTCCTGAGTCCCGGCTCATGGATATCGCCGATGTTGGCGATCTTCCTCCTGAAAAAGTTTGTGTGATCTCAACTGGTTCGCAGGGTGAACCAATGTCAGCGCTTGCGCTTATGGCAGCAAACGAGAACCGTTGGCTCACACTCAGCGGTACCGATGTTGTCATCATGAGTTCGCACCCGATTCCTGGCAACGAAACAGACGTTTCGAAAGTCATCGATGGTTTGGTGCGTGCGGGCGCTGAAGTCGTGCACTCGGGCATTTCCGATGTCCATGCATCGGGTCACGCCAAAGCCGAAGATCTCAAGATGTTCTTGTCGATTGCGCGACCCGAACATTTCATTCCCGTGCACGGCGAGTACCGCCATCTGGTTGCCCACGCAAAGTTGGCCCGCACGATGGGTGTCGCTGCATCGAAGATCATCGTGTGCACCGACGGCGACCAGGTAACTCTCGACGACACCGGTCTTCGTCCTACTGCGCAGGTGCCATCTGGCTATCTCTACGTCGACGGCATCCTTGGCGACGTGGGTTCGGGCGTTCTGCGCGACCGCCGAGTACTTGCCGAAGAAGGCGTCGTAGTGATCATCGTTGGTGTCGACATCGAACACGGCACCACCATGATTGGCCCCGAAATCATCACCCGAGGCTGGGTCCATGCCCCCGAGGCCGAGGAACTCCTCGACCAGTGTGCCGATCAGGTGCGCGAGGCCATCGCCGATCTCTTCCGCAATGGTCGCACCGACATCGAGAATGTTCAGCGAGTCGTCCGGCGGGCGGCGGGCCGTTTCGTGAACGAAAAGACCAAGCGGCGGCCGATGATCGTGCCCGTCATTTTGGAAGCCTGAGCCGGCGTTCGCCCCTAGGGTTTCGGCCGCGTACCCTTGCGCCATGCCTGATGTGCCCGTCTCACTCACTCCGAAAGTTCCTGCCGAGATCCGCGACCGGCTTACGCCTGAAGCGGCCCGTGCTGCCATCCGTGCGGCAGGTGTCGCGCTACTCGATGAACGCCGCCAACTGAGCCTCGAGGAACTCGCTGAGCTTGCCGATGTTCCCGATTCGGCAGTGCCCGCCCTCGCAGCGCTGGCCCACGAAGTCCGTCTCGACTGGTGTGGTGACACAGTTGAGGTCGAAGGCATTCTTTCCGCCAAGACCGGTGGCTGTCCCGAGGATTGTCACTTCTGTAGTCAGTCGGCGAAGTTCGAATCTCCAGTGCAAGCGATGCCGTTCCTTGACACTGCTGATGTGCTTGCCGCTGCTCGTGAAACTGCTGCACTTGGTGCAACAGAGTTCTGCATCGTGCTGGCCATCCGTGGACCAGATGAACGCACGATGGATCGCATCTGCGAGCTTGTTCCGCTTGTCCAGGACGAAGTCGGCCTCAATGTCGCTGTAAGCGCCGGCATCGTGACCGAGGCGCAGGCAAAGCGATTCGCCGAGGTTGGCGTTCATCGTTACAACCACAACCTTGAGACCGCGGAGTCCTTCTTTGCGAACGTCGTGACCACCCACACGTGGGCGGAACGTTTCGACACCTGCCAACTCATTCGCGAGCAGGGCATGGAACTGTGCTGCGGAGTTCTTCTCGGGATGGGCGAGAGCATCGATCAGCGCATCGAACTCATTGGTCAATTGCGTGCCGTTGATCCCGCTGAAGTTCCCTTGAACTTCCTCAATCCTCGCCCCGGTACGCCATTCGCTGGGCTTCCGCTTAC
>CAIKHC010000441.1 GCA_903827085.1 uncultured Candidatus Nemicrothrix sp.
AGTGGAGACCCTCTTCAAAGGCGTTCTCGAGTTCGGCCGGTGAGATAGCCACGGACTTGAGCTGGCCCAGCACGTCGGTGAACCACAAGCGGATGAGGCGAACCCCACGCTCTTCGACAGTCCTGAGCACGTAATCCTGCTGACGTTCCATGCGTTAAGTGTCCCACGCCCGGCCCTCTGGTCCCAAGGCCGTTCTTTGGCCTCCGGTCCGAGTTCACGTTCCGTTCACAATTGGGCAACAGTCGGGAAAAAGAAGGCTGGCACGATCTCCCCAGCACTCCTCGCCAGCCACATCGGCCTTAGGGGTAGTGTCCCAACCGAATCAGCACTCTGGGACGGCCTAGAGAGCGCCCCCTCAGGAGGAACCGTGCAGGAACGCACCCCCGAAGAAGTACTGAAGCTGGTGAAGGACGAAGGCTGCGAATTCGTTGATTTCCGCTTCTCGGACCTGCCCGGCATCATGCAACACGTGACGATCCCCGCCAGTGTTTTGGGCGAGAGTCATTTCACCGAGGGTCATGGATTCGATGGCTCTTCAGTCCGAGGATTCCAGCAGATCCAAGAATCAGACATGGTGCTGATTGCTGATCCCAACACCGTGTACATGGATCCGTTCATGAAGCACAAGACCGCCGTCATCCACTGCTACGTGGCCGACCCGGTGACGCACGAGAGCTACTCGCGTGATCCGCGTTATGTCGCAACGAAGGCCGAGGCTTACCTCAGGACCACTGGCATTGCCGACACCGCATTCTTTGGTCCCGAAGCTGAGTTCTTCGTGTTCGACGATGTTCGTTTCGACACGCAGCCCAATGGCTCGTTCTACATGGTCGACTCCGTTGAAGGTGAATGGAACTCCGGCACCGACGAGGGCCCGAACCTTGGCTACAAGCCCCGCACCAAGCAGGGGTACTTCCCGGTTCCGCCGATGGATCACTACCAAGACATGCGAAGCGATATGGCGCTCGCGCTCGAAGGTGTTGGCATCCCCGTCGAACTGCATCACCACGAGGTCGCCTCGGGCGGTCAGAACGAGATTGGCATCAGGTTCAACACGCTGTTGGCGATGGCCGATCAGCTCATGACGTTTAAGTACGTCCTCAAGAACGTCGCTTGGCAGGCCGGCAAGTCCCTGACCTTCATGCCGAAGCCGATCTTCCAGGACAACGGCTCGGGTATGCATTGTCATATGTCGCTCTGGAATTCCGGTGAGCCGCTGTTCTACAGCGACACCGGGTACGGCGGTCTTTCCGACATTGCGCGCTGGTACATCGGCGGCATCTTGCATCACGCCGCTGCAGTCATCGCATTCACCAACCCCACCACGAACTCGTTCAAGCGTTTGGTGCCGGGTTATGAAGCTCCGGTGAACCTCGTTTACAGCCAGCGCAACCGTTCTGCTTCGATTCGCATCCCGCTTGCTGGGCAAAGCCCGAAGTCGAAGCGCATTGAGTTCCGTTGCCCCGATTCAACGAGCAATCCGTACCTCGGATTCGCTGCGATGTTGATGGCTGGCCTCGACGGCATCCAGAACCGCATCGAGCCACCTGCACCGGTCGACAAGGACCTCTACGACCTTCCGCCCGAGGAACTTGCACTTGTTCCTCAGGTTCCGGCGAGTCTCGAACAGGCCCTCGACGCACTCGAGCAGGACAACGCGTTCCTCAAGGCCGGTGGCGTCTTCACCGACGATCTCATCGAAACGTGGATTGCGTACAAGCGCAAGAACGAGGTCGACGCGATTCGACTTCGTCCGCATCCCTACGAGTTCACGATGTACTACGACATTTGAGCCCGACCGGCTACGACATCTGACCCTCAGTCGGGTACGACATCTGACCCTCAGTCGGGTACGACATCTGACCCAAAGTTTCACTGCATGAATCGAACGAGGATCGGCCCATTGGGCCGGTCCTCTTCGCGTGCGATGCAACGTAGGTGGATCAGTTGGGTACGGTGGAGATCGATGTCCACACTTTCCGATCGGCGGATCGGCCCGTTCATTGGCGCAAGCCTTCTTGCCCTCACCCTCCTCATCGTTGGCTGCGGGAACTCGTCGACGAATGATTCTGCGAAGACTGCGACTGCGTCATCCAACGAAAGTTCTACGTCGTCGAGTTCAACGACTTCGTCCACAGTTGCTGCTACTGCGAGTTCGGTGGCACCGACAACCGCCGTGGCGAATTCGGCGTCGACTCGCGATCGACTCGCCGTGCTTTCAGTCGACGACCGGCCATCGCCTCAGGGCGACTATCGCCGGGAGGAGTGGCCGCATTGGGCCGATGTGGATGGCAATGGTTGCGATGCGCGTCAGGATGCTCTCATTGCGTGGTCAATTGTTCCGGCAACAGTGAATCGTGCGGGAACATGCAAGGTCGTCGCCGGTTCATGGGTGTCTCCCTATGACTTGAAGGCCTCAAATAATTCCGGTGATTTCGATGTCGACCATCTCGTTCCACTAGCGAACGCTTTTGACTCTGGTGGTTGGTCGTGGAGCACAGAGCGTCGACGAGCATTTGCCAATAATCCTGGCGAACTTGTTGTTGCATCAGCGTCTTCGAATCGATCAAAAGGCGCGGACACACCTGATCAATGGCGACCACCAAACCGTGACTCGTGGTGCGCATATGCCGACGGTTGGGTGAAGGTGAAGAGTTCATGGGGACTCACCGTCACCACTGCTGAACGCGACGCGCTTGGACAAATGCTCGATACCTGTGGGATCGCTGGCCCCGTGTGGCCGTTGGGTGGAACCTCGATGGCGAGCCCCCAAGGGCCACCACCGTCTGGGTCTGCATCTGGGGCAGTGCCCACTCCAGCACCGGTAGCACCCGTTGCTCCCGCTCCGGGCGGTGACGTGTACTACGCCAACTGCACTGCAGCTCGTGCGGCAGGTGCAGCACCGATTTACTCGGGGCAGCCGGGTTATCGCACTGCGCTCGATGGAGATAAAGACGGCGTTGCATGTGAGTGAGGAGTGGCTGCGCGTGGCGTTGTCCTCATCAGTAGGGTTCGCGTCATGGAGCGACTTGAACTCACTGCTGACGAACTGCTGACGACAACACGAGCAGTTCGCAAGCGCCTCGATCTTTCTCGAGCGGTCGAGCGATCAGTTGTTGAAGAGTGTTTGCAGATCGCTCTGCAAGCACCGAATGGCTCCAATCGCCAGACGTGGAACTGGGTGGTTGTCGATGATGCTGAGACCCGTGCGGCCATGGCAGAGATTTGGCGGGGCGGCGCCGCTGATCTTGGAGCCGCTGCGGCTGCAACATCTGTCCCAGCGCGGCCCCCGGCCGAGCGTCAGCCCCAGATCATGGAGTCGGTGTCATGGCTGAATGAACACCTGCACGAGGTGCCAGTTTTGGTAGTTGCCACGGTCGACGGAAGACCGGAAGGCGCATCGATGTTTGCGCAATCAACGATGTGGGGATCAGTGCTTCCGGCCGTGTGGAGTTTCATGTTGGCGTTGCGCAGTCGGGCAATGGGGAGCTGCTGGACGACCGTGCACTTAGAGCGCGAGCAGGCGATGGCCGATCTGCTTGGAATTCCCATCGACGAAGTTACCCAAGTGGGGCTTTTCCCTGTTGCGTACACGGTCGGAACGGACTTCAAGCCTGGTGCGCGAGAAGCATCGGCCGACACCATTCGTTGGAACCGCTGGTAGTTACGCCTCGTTTGCGAGTAACTGACGTACCTGTGATTCAACAGCAGTGCCGTTGAAGAAGTCGGGGTTCGTGCCCGTGAACAGTCGAGCGACGTTGCCGAACATGAAGTCGCTGAACTGATCGCGAGTGACGAGTTCGTCTTCGATGAGTTCCCATGCTTCGGGAAGTACGCCAGTGAAGTCTGGAACATCCCAGTGGCCGATATCAGATGCAAACATTGCGCGCAGTCGAGAGCCATCGGGGTTGATGTCCTCGTTGAAGGCAATTGCATTCATGGGGTCGTCGGCTTCACACCCGAAGAAACACTGTTCAGTGAAGATCTTGACGATGTCGGCCTTTGAGTTGATGCCGCTGAGTTTCCATTCGTCAATCGTGTCAACTTCTTCGTTTGGATCAGAAAGAAAACTGAGAGTTTCAGAAAGTCGATCAGCACGATCAGTGAACATCGGGTCGCCGTAGTCGGCGAGTAGCGATTCGAGGAGCGCGCGGTCAAGGTTGGCGGGGTCGTAATGATGGATGTCGTCGACATTGCGCTTCTCGAAATGCCCGCAGATGTCTGACAAAAGATTGCATCCCCAAGCAACGCCGCCTTCGAGAAACGCGAAGCGAAGTTCGGGGAAGCGTGACATCACTCCGCCAAAGAACAGTGAACGCAATACGGCTTCGGTACCCGCCGCAAAGTTGCCGATGTGATTGGCGACGTAGTTGGTGGGAGAAACGCGACTGCCGAAACCGATGCCGGTTGAGTGGAACGTCGGGGAAACATTGAGTTCTGCACACTTCTGCCAAAGGGGGTCGTAGTCATGCATGCTGTCGAGGCCGAGACCGTCGACCCATCGCGCCGCTCGGTCGCCTTCGTGGCCAGGTGCGTAGCGCAGTACAAGACCACCAAAGAGAAAACCGCGTAGGCCAAGTTCCTTCGTGGCGTATTCGAGTTCAGCAATTGCTTCATCGGGGTCGTAGGTGGGAATGACTCCAACAGGAAGAAGCCGATCGGAGTACTTCTCGTAGGCCTCGGCGTAGTAACGATTGCAAGCGCGCGCAAGAGCTCGACGGAGTTCGGTGTTATCGACGGCCATGACGGTGAGGCCGACAGTGGGGTAGAGGAGCGCGACATCGATACCAATTTCATCGAGCCGGTTGTAGAGCAAACGAGGGAGCATTGCCGTTGCTCGATCGAGGGTGTTGCGCGTGGGAACACCCCACCACCCGGTGCGCGACATTCCGTTGGTTCGTCGTTGGTCATTGGTGAGACCGCGCCGTGTCGTTGCTGCGGCAGTGCTCATCGCCTGAAATGTGTCAGCGAGTGCAGTGCCGGCGTCTGCGGCAATGAGATCTCGAATGGCAGGGATGAACTCGATGATGTGTCCATCCGCATCAATGACGGGATGATCGAGCTCTTCACGAATTGCGGCTGCGTCCATGGGACGACCTCCTGAGATGTCGTCCCATCATGGCGCAAACCCCGTTCGTCTCAGTGTTTGGCTGGCAGACCGTAGAAGACGCGCTCGACAACTGATCGTGATCGACGAGTGACTCGGCGGTAGTGCTCGCGCAGTGCACCTGGCTCAGTGTCGAGTGAACGGGCCAACCACAATGCCGACTCAGGCTGTGTCGGCATCGAGTCGCTCGGTGCGCTGTTCACCAAGAACCAGCGATTACGCACGCGTTCACAGAACTCGTAGGCCTCGGTGAGGATGGCTGCGTCCTCGGGGTCGAGAACATCGCCTTGAGCCAGTGCCCGGAGTCCATCAATTGTCCCGGTGGCCTTGACGTCATATTGCAACTGCAGCATCTGCGCGGTGAACTCAATATCGGAAAGCGAGCCGCGACCGAGTTTGAGATGGAAGTCGGGGTCCTCCCCCATGGGAATGCGCTCGGCCTCAATGCGGGCCTTCATTCGCCGGATGTCGCGGATTCCTTCTGCGGAAAGTCCTGGTCCCCACACCCACGGTGCAATTTCGTCAAGGAGTTCATCGCCGAGCACCGCATCGCCAGCGACGACTCGAGCGCGGGTCATCGCCTGTCGCTCCCAGGTGAGCGCGTGCTCGCGCCAGTAAATGACATAGGAATCAACGCCTCGGGAGAGCGGACCGTTTTTCCCTTCGGGTCGCAGATCGCAATCGACGTCATAAAGACGAGCAGCCGGCGTCGACCCGGCGATCATCCGAATGAGCGATTGCGAGAGACGTCGAGCTTCATCGATGTCGGCGGCGCTTGATCCTTGATGCACGAATATCACGTCGAGATCGCTGGCGTAGGCGAGCTCTGAGGCTCCGAATCTTCCAAGTCCAAGGACAGCAAAAGGTATTTGCGGGTCGAGGCTTTGCAGCGCCGAGCCGATTGTGGCCTCTGCCAGCGTTGTCAGATCGCGGCCCACTCGCTCAACATCGGCGTGGTCAAACAGATCACGTGCCGCGATGCCGAGAAGGTTCCGTTGTTGCCATCGGCGTAGCGAGGCTTGTTGCTCGGTATTGCCCTCGCGCATCTCCATTGATGCGGTTGCGGTGGCGATGAGCCCGTCGAGATCTTTTGTGGCGAGCTGTTCGGGTAACGGGAGTCGAGCAACGAGATCGGGGTTCGCGGCGATGATGTCGCCGAGCAGTCGACTTGTTCCTGCGATTGTGCACAGCGACTGTGCTGCTGCAGGAGACTCGCGAAATGTCTCAGCGATTTGGCGTGACTGACGCGGACCGGTCAGGAGATTGCGGATGAGGAGAAGGCCAAGGTCGGGATCGGGGGAAAGCGAAAGCCAATCAAGCAACAAAGGCAACATTTGCTGCATTAATCGACTCGATCGGTTGAGTCCCCGAGTGAGTTCGCCGAGCGCCGCAGCTGTGCGCCGAGCATCGATGAAACCGAATGCTGCCAGTCGGACTTCCGTTGCCTCTGCACTGATCGAAGACGCATCGCGTGATGTTGCGGCAAATGCCTCAAGTAACGGGCGGAAATAGACGCGCTCGTGAATTCCGCGAACTGTGGTCTGGATGTGGATCAGCTCGCGCTCGAGTTGTTCGGCTGCAGTACCGCGGGGTTCGTCGCGCCGCCCCATCACTCGTGCGAGACGATCGAGTGAAGCGTCGTCCGTGGGAAGCGTGTGAACTTGCTGTTCATCGACGAGTTGTAACCGATGCTCGACCGTTCGCAATTCGCGATAGGACGATGCCATCTTCTCGGCGTCGTTTTCGTCGATGTATCCGGCACTTGCCATTTCGTCGAGCATTGTCAGCGTGGTGGCACCGCGAAGGTCCGGATCAAGATGACCATGCACGAGTTGTAAAAGCTGCACCGTGAATTCGATGTCACGAATACCGCCTGGCCCACGTTTGAGTTCTCGATTCCCCAGACCTTTGCGCGCAACTTCTGCTTCGGTCCGAGCCTTCATCGCCCGAAGTGATCGCAGCGCTTCGGCGTCGAATGGCCTGGCCCACAACCACCGTTGGGCGGCACCGAGCCACTGTTCGCCAAGCGCGATGTCACCGGCGACGGGACGCGCTTTCAAAAGAGCTTGGAACTCCCAAGGTTCGGCCCAGCGATCCCAGTACGCCTCGTACGACTCCACAGTTCGCACGAGAGGACCGTCGCGACCTTCGGGTCGAAGATTTGCATCAACGCGAAAACATCGCCGGGCAATGTCCATGATGGCGCGTGCTCTGCGATCAAGTTCTTGGAGTGGACCTTCGCCAACGAACAACACATCGATATCGCTTGAGTAGTTGAGCTCGTTGCCACCCAACTTGCCCATACCGATTACGGCGATGGTTGTGTTGTCGTCCTCGGTCAGTTGCAACGAGGCCTGCAGGACATCACGACCCAGTGCAGCAAGGTTGGCACCGACCTCATCGAGGGTGTCGAGGCCGGTGAGGTCGCGGGCGGCAATGCGAAGGAATTCCAGGTTGCGCCAGGAAACGAGGTCCTCGGGTGAGGCGGCATTTGGCTCGAGCCGATTGCCGTTGGCGGCGAGCACGGCAAGAGAGTCCTTGGGGCGGGCTTCGAGCAGGCGGGTGAGTGATCGACTCGCAGCAAGTACGGAGATGAGCGAATGGGCCAGTGCAGCATCGGCGGCGACCGCTTCGAGTGCGTCAGGAGCAGCTTCGCTCAGGCGGGTGAGGGCCACTCGAACCGCGGTAGGAGCAGCACAGCGATCGGCGAGGTTGAGCAGTTCAGTTGGAAGTGGGGTCTCATCGCCCGGGGTTGCCACGCTTTGAGGCTATTGCGTCGCGTGAAGGCCCGTAGTCTGCGGGGGTGCCCAGCCTGCGCATTGGTCTCGCTCAACTCAATACGGTCGTCGGCGATATCGATGGCAACGCGTCACGCATCATTGAGCTGATGGACCAAGCCAACGCGGCCGGTTGCGACATCGTTGCTTTTCCCGAACTGGCGATTACCGGATATCCACCCGAGGACCTTCTGCTGCGTTCGGGCTTTGTCGATGACGTACGAGCAGCGCTCGACCGAATCATTGCTGCTTCGAGTTCGTGCACAACGGTTGTGGGATTCGTCGAACAAGGTTTGGCCTCGCGTGAATCTGCCGATCCTGGCGAGGTCACCAAAACCTCTCGAGCAGTCGAACGACCAGTTTTGTTCAATGCTGCGGCGGTGCTGTCGAACGGCTCATTAGATGGCGTGTACCGCAAGCGCGAATTGCCGAACTATTCGGTGTTCGACGAAGCGCGCTATTTCGTTGCAGGCGAGGGCCCTGTTCCGGTCTTTGAAGTGCAGGGTGTTCGTTTCGGGGTGTCCATTTGTGAAGATGCTTGGATCGAGGGTGGACCGATTGCTGAACTTGGTTCACGCTCGGTGCAGTTGGTTGTAAACATCAACGCGTCGCCGTTCAATGTTGGAAAGTCGCAAGAGCGAGCTGCGGTCGTTGCCGAACGCGCTCGTGAAGCGGCTGCGCCGATTGCCTATGTCAATCAAGTCGGCGGCCAAGACGAACTCGTCTTTGATGGCGACTCAATGGTGATGTCGGCCAACGGCGTTCTGCTGGCCCGCGCATCGCGGTTTGTTGAAGAGCTCTGCGTCGTTGATGTTGATGTCAATGACGCGAACCTCGCCGCCGAACGACCACGTATCGACCAGACAGGCATTGCTGAAACGCTCACCGACGAAGCTGAAGTCTGGAATGCACTCGTTCTCGCTACCCGTGACTTCGTCATCAAGAATCGATTCTCTGATGTTGTGATTGGTTTATCGGGTGGCGTTGATTCAGCACTCGTTGCGGCAATTGCTGCCGATGCCGTTGGTCCCGAACATGTGCACGGCGTGCTGATGCCATCGCGGTATTCCAGTGATCATTCGATTTCCGATGCAGTTGCTCTTGCCGAAAACTTGGGTGTTGAGTATCGAACAATTGCAATTGAACCCGGACATTCCGCGTTGATGGAAATGCTTTCGGCGTCCTACGACGGTCAGTCGATTGGACTTGCTGAAGAGAATCTTCAGAGCCGGCTACGAGCAGTAACGCTGATGGGTTTGTCGAACGCGTTTGGTTGGTTACTTCTCAACACCGGCAATAAGAGCGAATCTTCGGTTGGCTATTCAACGCTGTATGGCGATTCCGCGGGCGGCTACGCGGTCATTAAGGACGTTTCGAAGTTGTTGGTGTACCGACTTTGCCGTTATCGCAACGAGCTCGAAGGTCGTGAAGTGATTCCAGAAACTGTGCTGATGAAACCGCCATCAGCGGAATTGCGTCCTGATCAACGAGACGACCAAAGCCTCCCGCCATACGAGGAGCTTGATCCGATTTTGGCGATGTACGTCGAAGGGGATCACTCGATCGAGGAAATCATTGCTGCTGGTCACGATCCCGCGGTCGTGCAGCGAATCGTTGGCCTGGTTGATTTGGCGGAATACAAACGGCGCCAATCCCCACCGGGACCGCGAGTGACCTCGAAAGCGTTCGGCAAAGACCGTCGCCTCCCCATCGTCAACCGCTATCGCCGTTAGCCGTTGCGAGGATTCCCCTAACCTGCACCCATGGCGTTTCTCACCGCAGGCGAATCCGTAGAGCGCATGGCCTCTTACTGCCGCGTTGAGCAGTTGCTTTTCGGCCTGTTCGGCCAATGGGCAACCGAGGTCGAACTGCCCGTGGCGAAACTCGCACTTGTCTCAGCAGCCGATCACAGCGCCTGGCGAGCAAAGCGTTGGTTCGAGATGCTGCCAACGGCACCGCCTGGACCTGACGCGTTGCTGACGCTCACCACGGTCGAGCGTGAAGCCTTTGATCTCATCGCTGAGCTTGTCGGCGAGTCGCAAGGCGCCCGCATGGTGGTGGCCTATGGAGAGCTCCTTCCCGGTCTCCGAACTGCGATGGCCGCTCATCTGGAGCGCACCACGACCGTCGCCGACGCCCCGATACGGCGATTGCTGAACATCTCTCTCACGGATGTCTCAAATGATGAGGCCGAGGGAATTGGGCCGATGGAACTCGTGATGACCACGGCGCAAGAGCGGGCCGCAGCCGAACGAGTCGGGGCGGAACTGGCCAGCGCCAACGCCCGAATCACCCACATTTTCGGGGTCTGACGACTCTTTCTCAGAGATTCGTGACCCGCTTGGTTGGGGGGCTTGACCGGCCCGGTATCGTTGTCACACCCCGGCGGCCCCCATGGCCGATTCTCCGGGCCGAAGTCCCGAGGTGTGGCAGTGGCAAAGGAACGTGTTGAACGCGACGAAGAGGATCTCGTTCGTCTCTACCTCACCGACATTGGCCAGTACCCCCTGCTCACGAAGGACGACGAGGTTCGTCTGGCGCAGGCCATCGAGGGTGGCGTTGCCGCTCGCGCCGAAATGGATGCAGCCAAGACCCTCACTGTTGCTCGTAAGCGCGAACTGAAGCGCTCGATCAAACAGGGTGACGACGCCGAGCGCACCTTCGTGCAGTCCAACCTCCGGCTCGTCGTGTCAATCGCCAAGAAGTACCAGGCGTCCGGCCTGCCCCTGCTCGACCTCATTCAGGAGGGCAACCTCGGGCTGATGCACGCTGTCGAGAAGTTCGACTGGCGCAAGGGTTTCAAGTTCTCCACCTACGCAACCTGGTGGATCCGTCAGGCCATCACTCGCGGTATTGCGAACACCGGTCGAACCATCCGGCTCCCAGTTCACGCTGGCGACACGCTTGCTCGTTTGCAGAAAGCGCGTGCGCGTCTTGAACTGAAGCTTGGTCGTCCCGCAACTCTCGCCGAACTTTCGGCCGAGGTTGAAATGCCGGAAGACAAAGTCACCGAAGCTCTTCGTTTCGCTGCTGAACCCCTTTCGCTTTCCGAGCCTCTTCGTGAAGACGGCGACGCCGAACTTGGCGACGTTGTTGAAGACCGCTCTGCTGAATCTCCGTTCGAGGTTGCTGCCACTGCGTTGCTTCCCGAGGAAATCAGCCGTCTGCTTTCACCACTCGACGAACGCGAGCGCGAGATCCTCAAGCTTCGTTTCGGTCTCGACCGTGGCGAACCTCGCACCCTCGAAGAGGTTGGCGAACACTTCAACCTCACTCGTGAGCGCATTCGTCAAATCGAAGCCCGCGCAATGAGCAAGTTGCGTCACCCGTCCTCAGACACTGGTGCTCGC
>CAIKHC010000442.1 GCA_903827085.1 uncultured Candidatus Nemicrothrix sp.
ATGTCATCGAATCGCTCGGGCGGACCGCAATGGGTCTCCGGGTGGAGGAGCAACAACGTCGAGAACCACTGCCGGAGTGGCTGCTCTCTCGCCTTGTTTATACAGCCGGATTTGCACGTCGAGAGGTTGAATCACTTGATGCAGAAGCGGCGATGGAATTGTGGGAGCGCTACATCACAAGCGGCGACATCAGGGACGACGCTGGAGAAACGTCAACCTAATTACGCCGCGATCACGTACTCGCGGATGAAATTGCGAGCCTTGCCGAGTTCTCGCTGGCAATAGGCGCGGTTCTTGTCGAGATCGCGTGCGGCCTCGACAACGGTGTAGCCCTCGACGTCGACACGCCACACCAATGTGCGCTGCAATGCAGACAGCATCGAGAGTGCGTCGTGCACGTCGACCTGTGCCGCAACTGCGTCGGCAAAGTCGTGACCGTTCGTGGTGACATCGCCGATGCGATCAGTGAGCTCGTCGAGCGAACCCATCTGACGCCGAGCAACGCGCTGACCGTCGCGCTCAACCAGGTGTGCGCCCTGGCCGCGTTGGATGCGCTCGGTGCGGCGCCAGTCTTCGGCGCGGTTGCGCAGTGAAACGGCGGCGAACACCTCGGGGGAGTAGGTCGCCATCCAACGCTTTGGATCGGACCAGAACTGCAAGAAGACCAACATGGCCATGTCGTGCGCGCCGTTGTCGGTGCCGCGCTCGAACCGGGCCCGGGCCAAGCCCTGGGCAGTGCTGTAGACCCGGGCCCCGAAGGCCTGAGGGTCGTTGTTGGGGGAAGTGTTGAATTGATGTGCCAAGTAGGGCTCCTGTTCTCCGGCCAGCGCCCGCCGCCGGGTTTTGTGGGAAGAGCTCTGATTCTTCAGAGCGCCTGTGACAGTCCAGGACCGATTTCCGCCGGATACCTTTATGCTGTCGACAACTTCATATTGCCACAGATGAGACTTTGTGTCAAGTAAGAGCATAAAGTGAGCCTGTGACAGCGAATTCCTACGATCCCTCTGAATTCCCAGCGTTTGCGGTGACAGTAGATATCGCCGTGTTCACGCTCATGGATCGGCCGGTTCCGCCGAAGTCGGGCCAGGCCCCCCGCAAGGAACTCGCGGCCGTCCTTATTGTTCGAGGCGGCGACACCGAAGCCGGGCGCTATGCGTTGCCCGGTGGGTTCGTCCATATCGACGAAGACCTTTCGGCAGCCGCGCTTCGAGAGTTGCATGAAGAAGCGGGGCTTGAGCTGCCCACCTCGGCCATTCACCAGTTCCGTACCTACGGCGATCCCGACCGCGACCCTCGAATGCGAGTCGTGACCGTTGCCCACACGGCTCTTACATCAATTGATGTTGCACTCGAAGCTGGAACCGATGCGAAAGAAGTTGAGATCGTTCCGGTCCGGAAGATTCTCGACGGCGAGATTTCACTCGCATTCGATCACGATCAGATTTTGCGAGATGCGCTTGAGTTCGTTCAGGTACTTGTAGAAGAGACCTCCGTAATTCTTGAATTGTGTCC
>CAIKHC010000443.1 GCA_903827085.1 uncultured Candidatus Nemicrothrix sp.
CATCTTGTTCCGCTCGACGAACCAATGGCTGCAATCGCGTCGACATGGCTTGAAAATGTGCTCGGTCCCAAACCAGTGGCTGAGGAATCAGCCCGAACTGCGCCAAGAACTGATTCGTTCGTCGCAATCACCAACGGATTGTTGTCTCGTTCCAACGATGACGACGCAGCGTTCACCGACCGCAATGGTGCTGTCTCTTGGAAGTCGCTTGCCCATGACGCCACTGACATAGCGCGCATGCTTGTGCGGGCTGGCCTCTCGGTTGGCGATCGAGTCGCCATGCTTGTGCCGCCTGGTTCAGATCTCCTCGCTGCGTCGTTTGGCGTGTGGCTTGCTGGCGGCGTGTTGGTCGTGGCTGATAGTGGACTCGGAGCGCGCGGTCTTCGAACAGTGCTTCGCGGAGCAAACCCGAAGTGGGTATTTGGAACGCCGAAAACTCTCTCCGCTGCGAAAGCGTTGGGTTGGACCCCGGGCGCACGAATGATCTGCACCAGTCGATTCCCGCATGCGGTTTCACTGACGACACATCGTTCGTCAACTTCGATTGATCTTCCCGAACTTCATCCCGAGTTTGAAGCTGCGGTTGTGCATACGTCGGGTTCAACTGGTCCGGCAAAGCCAGTTCGGTATCGGCACGGAGCGTTAGCCGCGCAGCGAGATGTCATTGTTGAATCGTTCACGATGTCGGCAGAGCAAGGTTTCCTCACTTCGTTTGCACCGTTCATTTTGTTGGGGCCTGCACTTGGTGTGCCATGTGTTCTGCCCGATATCGATGTCACCAAGCCCGCCGAACTCGATTTCGACCGTTTCGCTCAGGTCATCGAATCTTCGCGAGTTGATGTTGCGTGGCTTTCGCCGGCGTCTGCCCGTCGGATCGTTGAAACCGCAGATGGACGAACGATCGAACTTCGCCTTGTGATGCTTGCTGGTGCTCCCATTTCCACCCAATTGGCGGCATCAATCGCAGCGGTAACTGGTGCCGACGTTCGATCACCATGGGGAATGACTGAAGCGATGCCCATCACCGATGGGGTTGGCGCAACAACATCAGTTGTCGATGGAACCAACACTGGAACACCACTCCCTGGTGCTGAGGTGATGGTGCTTTCACTTGAGGATTCCGAACCTCAGCCTGTTTCGAGCGGCGAGTGGGGTGAACTCGCAGTGCACGCGCCGTGGATGTTCGATGGATACGACCAGCAGTGGGGAACCCAACAGCACTCGGAATTCATGTTGAACGATCAACGTTTCCACCGCACTGGTGACCTCGGCCGTATCGATGTCAATGGCGACCTTCATCAACTTGGTCGGGTGCAACACGCGCTGTTCATGGCGACACGAACGGTTCCGAGTGCTCTTGTGGAAGATCCGATCTCAACCGAACTCGGCCGCCAGGTTGCTGCGGTTGGGATTGGCCCCGTCGGTACGCAGGTGATTGCGGTTGTGATCGAGGCCGAAGGAAAACTTCGGTTGGCGGATGCTGGCACCACCTCACAAGTTCGCCACTGCTCATCATTTGAGATCGCCGCAGTGTTGGAAGGTGAACTTCCCGTCGACATCAGGCATCAGTCGAAGGTGAAACGCGAGGTTCTTGCAGCCTCGGCATCAGAATTCCTGGCGGGACGATGAAGGTTCTTGTCACCGGGGGATCAAGTCTTCTTGGTCGGACAGTGGCAAACCTTCTTGTCGCCCGGGGCGAGGATGTGACGTGTTTCCAGCGAAGCGCATCGGGTTCAAATGCTGTTGATGTTCTTGGAGACATCCGAGATCGTGCCGAGTTGTTCGCGGCCGCCGACGGCGTCGATGCCGTGGTTCATCTCGCCGCGCTCGTTGCACCCAAGGCGCCATGGGCGGACATGGTGGCGATCAACGTCGAGGGAACTCGTAATGCATTGAATGCGGCGGTCGCCGGTGGTCGCTTCGTGTACATCTCGAGCCCATCGGTGTCGTTCCACGATCAGGCAAGTGTTGGCCTAGGGGCGCTGGCCGCCGATTATTCCGGGCGCGATGGCTACGCCCGATCAAAAGCTCTCGCCGAGAATGTTGTGCGTTCGGAATCAACAATTCCCACCGTGATTCTTCGCCCGCATTTGGTTTGGGGTCCGGGCGACACGCAGCTCATCGGCCGAATTGTCGATCGTGCGCGCTCGGGGAAGTTGGTCCTGCCCGACGGGGGACGAGCGCTCCTCGACACCACCTATCTCGATGATGCAGCCGCAGGAATCCTCGCCGGACTCGACCACTGCGTTGCCGGCGACGAGGCCACAACGCGGCCGCTCGTCATCACCGGCGGTGAACCGCGGCCATTGCGCGACCTGGTCTCATCCATCCTTGAAGCTGCCGGCATTGAACGAATGCCGAGGTCAGTGCCGGCTCCTGTCGCCGGTCTGCTTGGTTCGCTGATCGATCGGGTCTGGCCGGGGTCAGAGCCTCCTCTCACTCATTTCGCCGCTCGGCAACTTTCGGTGGCCCACTGGTTTGACCAGCGTGAGACAAGAAGGATCCTCGGTTGGGAGCCGAAGGTTGGCCTCGATGAAGGGTTCAATCGACTGCGAGCAGCATTCGCCTCTTCGAGTGATTCTGAGCACTCGTAGGGGAATGTGCCCTTAGAGGGTTGATTGGCCCGGGGTATTTGTTACTATCGCCATAGGAGAAATTATCTCGACCATCCTCCTGGAGCCCCCTGATGGCCAGCACCGAACTTGATCTTGACCTCGGCCGGTACAAACTCGGCTGGAGCGACGCTGAGGACTACGTCTTTAAGCCCAAACGTGGCCTCGACGAAAACATCATTAAAGAGATGTCGTGGATGAAGGGCGAGCCCGACTGGATGCGCGATTACCGCCTCAAGTCCTACGCACAATTCCTCAAGCGTCCGATGCCCAATTGGGGCGGGGACATGTCAGAGATTTTCTTCGACGACATTTTCTATTACATCAAGCCGACCGATCATCAGGTCGATGCGTGGGATGAACTTCCCGATTCAGTGAAGGAAACCTACGAGAAGCTCGGAATTCCCGAAGCCGAACGTAAGTACCTTGCCGGCGTTACCGCGCAGTACGAATCCGAAGTTGTGTACCACAAGAACCGTGAAGATCTTGAAGAGCAGGGCGTCATCTTCACCGATATGGACACCGCACTTCGTGAGCATCCCGAAATCGTTCGTGCGTACTTCGGCACCGTTATTCCGTCGAACGACAACAAGTTTTCTGCACTCAACTCCGCAGTGTGGTCTGGTGGCTCGTTCATCTATGTCCCGCCGGGCGTTTCCGTCGAAATGCCGCTTCAGGCGTACTTCCGCATCAACGCGGAAAACATGGGTCAGTTCGAACGCACACTGATCATCGCCGACGAAGGCAGCCAGGTTCACTACATCGAAGGTTGCTCGGCGCCGGTGTACACCTCCGACTCGCTGCATTCAGCAGTCGTTGAAATCATCGTCAAGCCCAGCGCTCGCGTGACGTACACGACCATTCAGAATTGGTCGAACAACGTGTTCAACCTCGTCACCAAGCGTGCACGAGTTGAAGCCGAAGGTCATATGGAATGGATCGACGGAAACATTGGTTCCCGTCTCACCATGAAGTACCCAGCGGTGTGGCTCGTTGGCCCCAAGGCCTCGGGTGAGGTTCTGTCAGTTGCCTACGCCGGCCCCGGTCAGCACCAAGACACTGGTTCGAAGATGGTGCACGCTGCGCCCGAGACCACCTCGAAGATCGTTTCGAAGTCAATCTCCAAAGATGGCGGTCGTACCTCGTACCGCGGCCTCATCCGAGTCGAAGACGATGCCTACGGTTGCAAGAGCCACGTGCAATGCGACGCGCTCATCCTCGACGACGAATCAATTTCCGACACATTCCCGTATATGGAAATCGGTTCGGGCGATGCCGTCATCGGCCACGAGGCAACAGTCTCGAAGGTTGCCGACGAACAGCTCTTCTATCTCATGAGCCGTGGTCTTTCTTCTGAACAGGCCATGGGCATGGTTGTGAACGGTTTCATCGAACCGATCACTCGCACACTGCCGATGGAATACGCGGTGGAGTGGAGCCGTCTCATCGAACTGCAGATGGAAGGTTCAGTCGGTTAGTTCGGCTGCCGTACGCTCACGTCATCGACGCGAACGACAAACATCTGATTGAGCGGCGCGAGCATCGCGCCGTCTCCGACGTTCTCATTTCGTCGGTTCTGTTTGCTGGCTGCAACATCGCCTGGCGCTATGGCAGCGGTCCGGCAATTGCCATCGTCGGGTTCCGTGTTGCTTTAGGCGCGCTCGTTGCGGTGGCGATTGCTCGCCGTCAGCGTGCCGGGTCTTGGCTCGATCCGCTTCGCGTCCGTTCGGGTCGAATCGCAGTCGCCATTCAGGTCGTCGGACTTGTTGCAGCCGGGACGATGTTTCGAACTCTGGATGGGCCTCTCGCCGGCCTCGCACTTGCGTGCACTCCCGCTGTTGCATTGTTGGTGCGCGATCGTGCCGGTCGATTTTCAACATTCGCCGCACTCGGTTCATCACTCGCCGCCATTATCGGGCTGACGGTCGCCGCCGGGGGCGAAGGAGTCAACGCGGTGACCTGGGCCGGTGCTGCGATCGCTGTTGGGTTTGTCGCTGTTGAGGTGATTGGTCTTCGTACTTCTGAACTCGCAGTTGAGGATGGCCTCAATCCCACGGCAATTGTTTCGTCAACGATGATCACCGGATCAGTCATCTTGTTACCGCTCGGGTTGATGTTCGGAACGTTGCAGCAGCCGTGGACAATTTGGGGAGCGCTCGGTGCAGCCCTCGCCGTCGCTCTCTTCGGAACCGTCGGCCGTGTGCTGCGCACGGCAGCGCTGCCCGCTGCTGGTGTCACTGCCGTTGCTGCCAGTTCTCAGATCAACGCCCTGTTCACCGCCCTTGGCGGAGTGTTGTTGCTCAATGATTCGGTGACTGCCGTGAGCCTGGTGTGCACCGTGCTCGCTGCTGCTCTCGGAGCCACGGCGGTCGTGGCTGCGGCTCGATGGCGGCTTTCTCGAACGCCCGATCTCGGCCTCGCGTTGGATTCCTGACGCCCGAATGAAACACTGTCACCATGCCGATGCGCGAGGAATGTAAGCAGTTCGAAAGTCGTAGCTACGCCAATGGCGAAACGGTGCGGAAGTGCAACCTTGACTTAGCCCCCGAAGCACCTTGGCGCTGTCCCGAGAACTGTCCGAGCTATGAGAGACGGCTGGTGGACGTCGACTGGCACCACGGTTCGTTGATCATTCCTCCGACGCCACCAGAGCCTGAAGCAGAGGGCATCGCCGAACTGCTCGATGCGGCCGAAGACATCGTGAACGCCATCGGCCCGCAGGTACTTGCTGATCTAGAGGCCGAAGAGAAGAAGGCCAATAGTCGGATGGGTCGGCTGAAGCGGAAATTCCGGCTTTCGTAAACTGGCCGTAATTTCTC
>CAIKHC010000444.1 GCA_903827085.1 uncultured Candidatus Nemicrothrix sp.
ATGATTCGCGCCCCCACTAGCGCGTTGTCGCTTCGACGTGGATTTGTCCTCGCGACCTCGTCGTCCCCCTTGCCGATCTTGCGAATCTTGTTCTACAAATTCGAACCACCCACACGGGAAAAATCACGTGGGATGCAAATACGTTGTCCTATGTCGAACTTCTCGATGTTCTGCCGTTTCGGTGGTACCTCGGCAACCACGACCAAACGCAGTTCACAGGACTCAGCGAGTTAGTGAACTGACAGTCGATGCCCCGTCGGGTGCCCATCAACGCTTGTGGTTTTTGGGCTTACTTGCGAGCCGATGGCGCAAAGCGAATGTCGAGAGAGCGCAGGTAGGTCTGCAAACCGGCATCTTGAATGGGAATGATCCATGCCTGTTCTCCCGAATCGTTGTAGTGCGCATGCCACATGCCCGGTGGCGTCACGAATGCCGAATGAGGCTCCCAGTCGACGCGAATCGGGTCGATGATCTCGCCCTCTTCATCAACGGAACGGCCGACGAGTGTGTAGCAACCCGGTTTGCAGTCGCCGACAAGGTCGAGGGCCACAGATTGATGTCGGTGGGGGCGTTGCACCGCACCCACTGGAAGTAGTCCATACATCGCCCACAACACGTGTGTGACGGTTTGTGTCATGTCGTTGGGTGTCGTATTGAGAAGAACCGACAAACGATTTCGGTCGGTTGCATGCGGTGAGGTTTCGACATCGGCAAGCTCTGCCTGCACGCGTTCAGCGGGAAAGCGCGTTGGTTCGAATTTGGCATGCGTCGGAGCAACACCGAGATGACGAAGTAACGGTTCGTCGGTGACCCAGTACATCGTTGTGTCGGTTGTCGCTCGGTGGACGGTGGTCGAATTGGCAGGGAGGACAAAGAAGTCGCCTGCGCCCCATTCGAGCTCGCTCCCATTCACGATCGAGACGCCGCTTCCCGAAATCACGTAGTAGAGCTCTGACGTTGCAACTGGCGCGGTGTCGACCGAAGCACCGGGAGCAATGCGAATGAACGAGACGAGCAACGCTGGCGATGTCGCGGGACCTTCGGTGATCGACAGTTGTTCGGAAAGATCGAACGGAATGATGCCGGTCGCGACTGCTTGGTGTCGGGCGGCGGTGAAGCGTTCCATCGCGACTGGCGGGATGCGTCCTGAACCAACGGGGTTCGCCGCACGGGAGTATTCGAAGTAGTTGGATTGGCCGGACCAATCGTCGTCATCGAGACCCTCGGCTGATCCACCCATCACCAATGTTGGTTCCATCCCTTCAGTCTGCCTTCTCGCCCGGGATCACACGAGGGGAGGGGCGTAGGATTGGGCCATGTCTGACCGTGGTCTCACTCATCTCGATCCTCAGGGCCGTGCCCGGATGGTCGATGTCACGCCCAAAGACGTCACCCACCGCCGAGCGATCGCTCGTGGTCGGGTCCATATGACTCCTGAAACCGCATCGTTGGTTGCCCAGGGGGCAATCAGTAAAGGTGACGTTTTGTCAGTGGCGCGCGTTGCTGGCATTCAGGCGGCCAAGCGCACCTCAGATCTCATTCCGCTCTGCCATCCACTGATGATTGGCGGCGTCTATGTGAACTTCCGCATTGAGGATGACTTCATCGAGATCGAAGCGCAGGTCGAAACTGTTGATCGCACCGGAGTAGAGATGGAAGCACTCACAGCGTGTTCAGTTGCGGCGCTGACCATCTACGACATGTGTAAATCCTCTGATCGTTCGATGGTGATCGGAGACATCGCGCTTTGGGAAAAGACCGGTGGGCGTTCCGGTGTGTACCGACGTGATCCAGATGCGTCTTTAGGAGACGACGTTCTTGAAGGCTCCTACACGGGAACCAAAGAGAATGGCGAAAATCACTCGGTGTGACCGATTTGTTGAATCGGCGTTATGTCATACAGGGCAAGGAAAATCAGGGTTATTG
The DNA here is from genome assembly GCA_903827085.1 of uncultured Candidatus Nemicrothrix sp. GTDB lineage: Bacteria > Actinomycetota > Acidimicrobiia > Acidimicrobiales > Acidimicrobilacustridaceae > Acidimicrobilacustris > Acidimicrobilacustris europaeus. The sequence continues at coordinate 1,927 of CAIKHC010000444.1, forward strand.
CTCGCAGCTCGCTGGAGCCTGATTGGCGGCCTGTAGTAGAACCGTAATGTTCTCATTCACCCGATGGACCTCTACCGGCAACCGTTTCGCAACGTGAAACCTGCCGAAAGTCTCATCCCGATTTCTGCGAGGAAGGCCACGTCATGACGGTTCTAGTGCTCTTCGTGCTCGCAGTTGTTTGGGCGGTGTATCTGGTTTCGTGGATTCGTTCCCGTACCGAGCACAGTCGTGTGAACTCAATCAGTTCGTTCTCGAATCACCTTTCGATCCTCGAGCGTGCCGCACCTGGTTCGACATCTCCTGTCGCTCCTGTTGCACCCGGGACAACGACGCTTCGGGGCAGCGAGTACTTCGCCCCGCACCGCCCGAAGCTCTCTCCGCAGAAGAAGCGCCGTCGCGACATCCTCTTTGGCTTGGCCGGAGCCACCGGTGTCACCCTTCTTGGTGCATTCGCTTTCGGCGGCCTCATGATCGTGTTGTTCCTCCTCAGCCTCGGTGCCTTTGGTGGCTATGTGGTGTTGCTCGCCAATGCCCAGAAGCAGAAGCTCGAGCGACAAGCCAAGGTCCGGTACATGCAAGACAATGGCGGGGTAATGCCTGGACAAGCCGGTGCTGCCCCGGGCGCATTCGATAACAACGGGGAAGCCCTTCCTCGGATGTTCGTCGTCGGCGGCAACTGACCCTTCCGGATCGTCGATTCCGTGGCGGTTCGTACTGTCCGGTAGATTGACGACCCCTGCGGGGGTGTAGCTCAGTTGGCTAGAGCGCTACGTTCGCAACGTAGAGGTCGGGAGTTCGATTCTCCTCACCTCCACCGCATTGGCCCGGTCCTCGTGACCGGGCCTTTCTCTTTTCGGCTTGGACTCTGAATCTGCCTACGTCTGATTGGGGCTGGGGGATTAGCCTCTTTGTTATGCCAACGTATCGATCACGTACGACCACCCACGGCCGAAACATGGCCGGAGCTCGAGCCCTCTGGCGCGCCACGGGCATGACCGACGGTGATTTCGACAAGCCGATCATCGCGATCGCTAATTCATTCACTCAGTTCGTGCCCGGTCACGTGCATCTGAAGGACATGGGTCAGCTTGTGGCGCGAGAAATCGAAGCCTCAGGTGGCGTCGCAAAGGAATTCAACACCATTGCTGTCGACGACGGCATCGCAATGGGTCATGGCGGCATGCTCTACAGCCTTCCGAGCCGTGACCTCATTGCCGATTCAGTTGAATACATGGTGAACGCGCATTGCGCCGACGCACTCGTGTGTATCTCTAACTGCGACAAAATCACTCCAGGCATGCTCATGGCGGCACTTCGCTTGAATATTCCGGTGGTCTTCGTTTCGGGTGGTCCGATGGAAGCGGGCAAGACGCGTCTTGCTGGTTCTGAAGTCAAGGTCGATCTCATTTCCGCCATGCAATCGGCCGGCGACAAAAATATGAGCGATGAAGATGTCGATCGCGTTGAACGCTCAGCGTGTCCCACATGTGGTTCGTGCTCGGGCATGTTCACCGCTAATTCGATGAATTGCCTTACCGAAGCACTTGGTCTTTCGCTTCCGGGTAACGGCACGATGTTGGCAACCCACGCCGACCGTGAGGGGCTCTTCCTTCAAGCCGGTCGAACGATCGTTGATCTCGCAAAGCGTTACTACGAGAAGGACGACGAGACCGTCCTCCCCAGGGTTATTGCCAACAAAACGGCATTCGAGAACGCCATGGCGCTCGACGTCGCTATGGGTGGCAGTACCAACACTGTGCTGCACATCCTCGCTGCCGCCCACGAAGGCGAAATCGATTTCACGATGGCCGACGTCGACGCGCTCAGTCGTCGGCTGCCGAATATTTGCAAGGTTGCACCTTCTACCGAGAAGTACCACGTCGAAGACGTTCACCGTGCGGGTGGTGTGCCCGCAATTCTGGGCGAACTTGAGCGCGCCGGTCTTATCGACGCAACGGCACCGACCGTGCACAGCTCTTCGCTGAAGGCGTCACTCGATCAGTGGGACATCATGCGCGATACATGTACGGCCGAGGCCCGCCATTTCTGGAGTGCTGGTCCGGCGGGTATTCCCACGCAGGTTGCGTTCAGCCAAGATACGCGTTGGCCATCCCTTGATGACGACCGCGAGAACGGTTGCATTCGTTCGGTTGAACATGCGTACTCAACCGAAGGTGGCCTCGCAATTCTCTTCGGAAACATCGCCGAGGACGGTTGCATCGTGAAGACCGCTGGCGTCGATGAATCGATTTTCAAGTTCTCAGGTACGGCGCGCGTCTACGAAAGTCAGGACGCTGCTGTCGAGGGCATCTTGGGCGAAGAAGTTGTCGCTGGCGATGTTGTTGTCGTTCGCTACGAAGGCCCCAAGGGCGGACCGGGCATGCAAGAGATGCTTTATCCGACGACGTACATCAAAAGTCGCGGATTGGGCGAAGAGTGCGCGCTCCTTACCGATGGCCGTTTCTCTGGCGGAACTGCAGGGCTTTCCATTGGGCACGTGTCACCAGAAGCTGCTGAAGGTGGACTCATTGCGTTGGTCCAAACCGGAGACACCATCACGATCGATATTCCTGCTCGTTCAATCACGCTCGATGTTTCTGATGAAGAGCTCGCGAAGCGCAGGGTGGCCGAGGAAGCACGCGGAGCCGACGCGTGGACCGCAACCGACCGAGACCGTGTCGTCTCGCAGGCATTGCTGGCCTACGCCGCTTTAACGACTTCAGCTGCACGAGGTGCAGTTCGAGATCTGTCGCAGCTCCGTCGCAACTAAGATGGCGGTTGCCCGTTCAATCGTTGAATCGTATTTTTCGTGCGTGAAGGCTGGAGACAAAAACGTCGCCGAACTTTTCCATGATGACGCTCAACTCATCGGACTGGGAACGGTGGTAGTCGGACGCCCAGCGATTGATCAGTTCTACGCAGCATCTATTGAAACAGGACGGCCTCAGCCAACCTTGGTC
>CAIKHC010000445.1 GCA_903827085.1 uncultured Candidatus Nemicrothrix sp.
CCGATGAGAACGGTTTCCCTGATCGTTCAGCGAGGTCGGCGCATCCAAGTAGTGCAACGACCGCGCGACCGAGGAACCGCGGCGATTCGGCGCCGGAAAGATCGAAGCGACCCTCGCCAGGAAGCTCGATGAACACGTCGTCACCGTCGGTCTGTGCGCCAAGGTCAAGAAGTTCAGTCCGAACCAAGCCCGGCCACAACGACACGATCGAAACTCCAGTTCCCGCAAGTTCGATCGCCATGTCCGAAGTCATTTTGTCAACGGCGGCTTTTCCGACTCCGTACACAACGTTGTGCCCGTAGCTGACTGCTCCGGACGATGAAACGTTGACGATGAGTCCACTTTGGTTCTCCAGCATGAGGGGGGCACCAAAAACACTGGCAACGTAATGAGAACGCGTGCCGATATCGATGACCTGATCCCACGCTTCGATAGGGAGTTCCCAAAACTTCTTGCCGAGCCACGGCACCAGATCGGGAGCCGAATACACGTTGTTCACAAGAACATCGAGTCGGCCCTGTTCTGCTCGAACACGATCGAACACTGCCTTCACTTGCTCGTCGTCGTAGTGATCGCATGCAACCGCGACGCCACGACCCCCGAGTTCATCGACCTGTGCGGCCGTTTCGCCCACCGTGCCCGGAATCGGGCCGGCTTCAACGCTGCGGCCAGTCACGTAGACGGTGAATCCCGCCGCACCCAGTTCAAGCGCGATTCCCTTACCAATACCGCGACTCGCTCCAGTCACAACAGCTACACGTTCAGCCATCACACTCTCCCCCTCGTATCAGACGAACTCACTCCGCCTGATGTACTCCCCCCGGAATACTCAATGGCAAAGTGTACAGAAGGTCGCCTCAAGCAGTGGTTCCGATCGGCTTCCGCGGCGTTTGCCGTGACGATGTGGCTACCCTCCTTGCATGAGTGAGCAGTCGAACATCCAACTCATCTCGCGCCAACAACGCAACGAGTCGATTGCCGTGACGAGCCGGGCGTTCTGGCCTGACCCACTGTTTGGCTTTTTCGCCAAAACCCCAGAACAAGAAACACGACTACTCCCAATATTCCTCGGCGCGCTCTTGCGCGACTGCTTCCATCACGGACAAGTGTGGGGAGCGGTTGAAAATGAACGGGTTGTTGGTTCTGCATCATGGCTTCCGCCCGGAGCTACCCCGCGGTCAACACGCCGAGAGTTCAGGATCTACGCAGCATGCGCACGCGCCCTTCTCACAGGGCGTAATCGCGTCACGGGAATGAAACTCCTCAGCGCCGTTGAAGCCGAGCATCCGTCAGAACCTCATTGGTATCTGGCCCTTCTCGGCGTCGATCCCAGCCTTCAGGGACACGGCTTCGGAAAAGCACTGCTTCAACCGGTGCTGACGAAATGCGACACAGCGATCGAACCTGCCTACCTCGAGACGCAGAAGCCCGAGAATCTGCCCTTCTACGAGCGCTTTGGTTTCCGAGTGCTCAAAGAGATCAGCGTTCCGGGGAGCCCACCGGTGTGGCTGATGTGGCGTGATCCTGACCCAACGAGACTCGAGCACTGACGAGCAACCTTTCTGCTCGCGCTGATCGTGAAAGGATCAAGCGGTGGATGTACAGACGTTTTGCCGAGTGTGCAATGCCATGTGCGGCCTTGTCGTAACGGTTGAGAATGACGCAATCACGAAAATCCGCGGCGATGACGCGCATGCACTTTCTCGCGGCTACACCTGCCCAAAAGGTAGGGCGCTTGGCGTGTTACATCACGATGATCGCAGACTCAATGTTCCGCTCTCACGACAAGACTTTGAACTAGAGAAAACCACATGGCTTCCGGTCCTCGACGATCTTGCCGATCGAATTGCTACTTCGATCAGCGAACACGGACCTGAGTCCGTTGCGATGTACCTCGCTAGTGGGTCAGCCTTTGATACCAGCGGAAGGCGCGCTGCGGAACGTTTCCTGACACTTCTCGGATCGCATCAGAAGTACACCGCGACAACGATCGACACCCCAAGCAAGCCGCTCGTGGCGGAACTTGTCGCTGGTTGGTCCGGCCTCACTCCAATTTGGGATCACGAGTCATCGAAACTGCTACTGCTGTTCGGCAGTAACCCTGTTGTTTCCCATGGTCATTCGAACGCGATTCCCGATCCGGTTCGCCGATTCCGTGAGTTTCAAGGCAACGGTGGTTCGATTTGGGTCATCGATCCGAGGAAGACCGAAACTGCGACACTCGCCGATCATCACCTTCAATTGCGACCGGGGACAGATTGGCTCGTTCTTGGATGGCTTGTGCGTCGACTTTTGAGCAGCCACCCATCTGCGACGACTCTGAGAGAACGAACCACTGGTATCGATGAATTAGTTCGCTACGTTGCCGAGTTCGACGACGAAATCGTCACCACTTGCTGCCAACTTCCTTTGGAAGCACTTGAGTCGCTTCTGGCGGCAGTCCTGAGTGCAGGAAGGGTGAGCGCTCTCACGGGAACCGGCGTCTCAATGTCGGCGACCGCAAACGTCACTGAGTATTTGCTTTGGGCGCTTCACATCGTCACCGACTCCTACGACCGTCCGGGTGGAATGTGGTTCAACCCGGGCTATCTCCTTCAACTCGACACACGGTCTCTGCCCTCCTCAGATGGAACGCCAGAAGCCGGGCCCAAGAGTCGCCCGCATCTCCCTCGCCGCTTTGGCGAGTATCCCTGTTCAGCGCTCATTCCAGAAATCGAGGCGGGAAACATCACGACACTCATCGTCGTGGGCGGCAATCCAGTCACCGCTCTCCCTGACCGCACGCGTACCGTCGAGGCTCTTCGATCACTCAGAACTCTCATCGTCATCGACATCTTTCCAACCGAGACCACCGAACTCGCGACGCACGTCCTTCCCGCAGTCGACCAACTCGAGCGCGCCGACCTGACGTGGCTCCTTGACTCGTTTCAACTCGCGGTCGCATCACAGGTCACCGATGCAGTTGTTCCAACGATTGGTGAGCGCAAACCCGTGTGGTGGATGTTTGCCCATGTTGCCGAACGGCTCGGGCTTTCATTACTCCCGGGTGGAACAACCGTTGAGACAGCGAACGATCGCGCGCTCTTTCAGTCGCTCATTGATCGAAGCCGAAAGCCAGAGGCTCTAGAGCATGCTTCGACCCTTACGGTTCACTCTGGAGCGGTCTACGGATGGGTCGCCGCGAATGTGCTCCCTGATGGCAAATGGAGACTTCAGGCTCCGGTTATCGCTGATCAATTGTCGGCCCACTTGAAGAGTGCGAGGTCACGTGGGCTCGACCAACTCGTACTCATTCCAAGCCGCCAACTTCGGCTCATGAATTCTCAGTTCAAGGAAATCGCTGCTCCAGGCGGCTCAGTGGACGAAATCGTCATCCACGCCTCGCCTCAGAACGTGCTTTCCCTCGGATCACCACTATTTGCGACTGTTGAAAGCTCGAACGGTTCGCTATCGGCTCGACTCATCGCCGACCCGAATCTTCGCGATGACTGCGTCACCCTCACCCACGGCGGTCGCGACCCGAATGTGTGCGCGCTCACCGACAACGACGAAGGTGTCGATCCCCTCTCAGGAATGGTTTTGCAGTCTGGGTTTGAGGTCAGTCTCCGCGCCGCAGAGTAAGTCTCAACTCTTCGCTGCAGCCGCAACACCAGAAATGATGCTGTTCCACTGAGCTAAATCCCGTTCATCGGCAAGACGGCCCGTGCGGGTCACGACATCGACATCGGGCGAGAGTGCACGAAGTGCACCTGCCGTTGCTTGGTCCTTCGGAATGTGCTTGAACGGATCAAAGTTGTAGTGCTTCATTGCATTTTCGTACGAAACCTTGTTGATGGTCGCGTCGTCAAAACCTTCGAGGGTCTTGAGAAGTTCCTCAGGAGCATTCGGCCACGTGCCGTCCGAGTGTGGATAGTCCGATTCCCAACAAACATTGTCGATGTTGAAATGGTTAAAGAGCTGTGGTCCGACTGTTTCTTTAATGAAGCACACGAGAATGTGATCGTTAAAGATCTGTGTGGGTGAGCCGGTCTTGGAGAAGTCATGGTTGATCCAGCCACCATGACGATCATTGACATGCTCTGCGCGCCAGAGGAAATAGGGAATCCAACCGATATCGCCTTCAGTAAGCGAGAACTTCAGCGTGGGGAATCGTTCCCAGAAGGTTGCCCAGATGAGATCGACAAGCGTGTAGACGGTTCCGGCTGACGACAAGGTCATGGCGACGCCAGCGGGTGCATCAACTGATGTTGCTGCACTCTTCGATGAGGAACCGAGATGACAACAGATCACGGTGTCGGTATCGACGCACGCAGCGAACAACGGGTCCCAGGCTCCGGAGTGGATCGAAGGCATGTTGAGGGCTGCGGGATTCTCAGAGAACGTCACGGCGTGACAACCCTTGGATGCGAGCCTCCGAACTTCGGCAGCGGCTTCTTCAACATCCCATAACGGGAGGATCCCGCACGGGATGAACCGACCGGGATGAGCGGCACACCATTCATCGATGTGCCAGTCGTTGTACGCCTTGATCATCACTTCGTTGATCGCGCGGTCAGGACCCTGGTTGAGGACTTGTCCTGAG
>CAIKHC010000446.1 GCA_903827085.1 uncultured Candidatus Nemicrothrix sp.
CGGCAAAGAATCGCAGCTAGTTACTTGTCGCCGAGAGTGACGAAGAAGTCGCGCGGGGCGATCACATCGTCGGGCGTGAGTTCGCTGATGTGGGACTTGCCCAGACCAAGCAGGCATGAATCAATACCGCCATGCAGGATGTCGAGAACATTCTCGACACCAGCTTGACCATTGGCAGCAAGGCCCCACAGGTACGCACGGCCGATCATCACGGCCTTTGCACCCATCGCAACAGCCTTCACAACATCGCTACCGCGACGAATACCACCGTCGAGCACAACATCGATGTCGTTACCGACTGCAGCAACAATCGCCGGAAGCACACGAATTGGCGATGGTGTTCCGTCGAGGTTGTTGCCACCGTGGTTCGAAACGGAAAGGCCCGTTGCACCAAGGTCACGAACGCGTTTGGCATCGTCGACGCGACACACACCCTTGACGACAAATGGTCCGTCCCACTGCGAACGCAACCATGCAATGTCTTCCCAACTGGGAGGCGGCATGGTCATCCACTCGTAGTACGCACCAAAGAATGCGGGCGGCTTCTGGCCGGGGTGCGCCATGTTCGGCGCACTGAGGTCGGGAAGCTTGCCGGTCTTGAGATAGGCGATGAGCCACTTGGGCTTCGAAAGCGCTTGCGGAGACAACTTGATCATCGTCTTGAGATCGAGCTTCTCGGGGATCCAGGGGCTACCCCAGTCGCGACCGTTCGAGAAGGTCCAGTCGAGAGTGAGGATGATGCCCTTGGCGCCGGCGGCCTTGGCGCGCTCAAGGCGCTGCACCATGACATCGCGGCCGCCACTCCAGTACATCTGGAAAAGCAATTGCGAGTTCACCGCAGCGACTTCTTCCATCGACTTGCTGCCGAATGAACTGAGACCCATCGGGATGCCACGGTTGGCGGCGGCGCGCCCAACGGCAACTTCACCGTCGGGATGCACGGCCTGCACGCCAGTGGGCGAAATGATCACGGGCATCGAAATATCGAGACCGAACACCGAGGTGTTCATCGAACGTTCGGCCTGAAGACCAGCGACATGAGGGGCGAGTCCGAGTTGATCGAACGAGGTCAGGTTGCCGTTAAGCGACAAGCCCTTTTCGGCACCACCGATGATGGCGCCATAGACCGACTTCGGCAGACGCTTCTCGGCCCGGCGCTGTGCCACGGCAACAGTTTCAAACCACTTATTGGCCATCTCAGCCCTCCCAGAACGAAGGCGAACTCTACCGGGACGCCCCGATCAGGCCCCATTCGGCCGTCAGTCACCAAAAAATATGGTGACCATCGTTCGGATCGTCAGGAGTGAGCACCCCGAATTCCTGCCGAACCTCTTCGAGCGGGCGTTCCGCCAACTGGAGATGATCGACAAATGCGAAATCTCCTGTGGTTTTCGCCCCACGCTCAAATTCCTGGCCGAGGAGTTCCGCAGCCCCCGGCCTCGCCAACGTGTACTCGCTTTCGACGATGTCATCGATCGTTCCCAGCCCCGCCTCGTGCACCACCAACGGAGAAAAGAACGCAAACGTATTCACGGGGTTGTCGTCC
>CAIKHC010000447.1 GCA_903827085.1 uncultured Candidatus Nemicrothrix sp.
CAACTCGGCGCGATTTAGGTACTCAGGAAGTCCCGCTCCCCCGAAACCCAAGAATGCCACCGCATCAAACGATCGGTGATGCCACTGCGCGTGAGCAACGATGAGCGCCCCCATGGAATGACCCAGACCAATGAATCGAGTCGGCTCGAACAGATCCATCGCATGGGCAACAAGTTCTGACATTGCACCATGGTCAACCTCGGCAACGACACGCGGGTTCAATATGTATGGATCTTCGGGCACCGAACTCTCGCCCACACCAGGGTGATCGACGACAGCAACCGCAATTCCAAAGTGGTCTGCCAAGTACCGCGCCATCGACCACTCTCCCGGCAAGCCCTCGGGAAGATCGAAATAGACACGATTCATTCCCCCGCCCGGGAAGCAGACCAAAAGCGGGGCCGACTCAACCCCATCGGGTACGTACAGGTCGGCAGCGAGCATCTCGATACCCGCCGGACCCAATCCTCCGACATCGAGTTCCAGCCGTTCCCCCCGAGCCATAACTCAGCGTAGGCCGAGGTCTTCGCTCCAACACCTTGTTGGCTATTGCCAAAAGTGTTTTGGTCGCCCATGATGTCCATATGACCGGTGTTCTGGGGGGAATCCGGGTCATTGATCTCACAACAGGGATCGCTGGCCCCATGGCGACAATGCTGATGGCCGATAACGGCGCGGACGTTGTCAAGGTCGAGCCGCCGGGTGGCGACCCCACCCGATTGACCGAATCAGGCGCGCGGGTGTGGGCCAGAGGCAAGCGCAGTATCGAACTCGACGTGAACGACGACGTTCAGCGCGCCCAGCTACTCGCCCTCATTGATCGAGCCGATGTTCTTGTCGAGAACTTTGATCTTGGCGTCACCGAGTCACTTGGCCTCGACTGGCAAACACTGAAAGAGCGCAACCCCCGACTCGTGATGTGTTCAATCACACCATATGGGCGTCATGTCGACTTCAAAGATCGTCCCGGCATCGATGCACTTGTGGCTGCGCGAACCGGACTGCACTGGGAACAACGAGGTCGGGTCGGAACAACAATCGGCCGGCTTTGCAACCTTCCCATTGAACTTGAAGACCTCGACATCCCTCCTGGTTGTTTCGATGGCCCCGATCGCGAAGGACCCCTCTTTACGCAATCGCGTTGGCCAAGTCTTGGCGCCGCGTTCTTGGCCACCACCGGAATCAGCGCGGCATTGCGCGCGCGTCTGCACACCGGCCGCGGACAGTGGGTCGAGACCTCGCTGTTACAAGGCGTTCTCGTCAGTACTGCTGGCGGGTGGCAACGTCCTGAGCATCCCGAAGCTGACGGCTACATGTGTTGGATCTTTGATCCGCGCGGCAGCAAGGGCCACTTTGAATGCGCCGACGGCATTTGGATTCAGAACTGGGTGCCGAATCCCTCGTTCGCTTTGGGTGTTTCGCAGGGCGACACCATCAATGTCGACGATCGCATCACCAAGCCCACCGACGATCCTTCTCGAATCGGTCCTGATTACAGCGAACTCGTGGTTCTCGCTCACTATCACCCGCAAATGAAAGAGGCCTACGCGAAGTATCCCGCGCAGGACTGGCTTGATGCAGCGGCGCAGGTTGGCATCCCGATGCAGCCAGCTCGGAGGCCTGAAGATGCGTTGAACGATCAGGCCCTCATCGATGAAGGGATCATTGTCACCGTCAATGACCCCGAAGTCGGGCCCATTCGCCATGTCGGTCTTGTTTACGGGATGACGAAGACGCCAGGAAAGGTGCAGGGACCAGCGCCAACCGTTGGCCAGCACACCGATGAACTTCTCGCCGAACTCAACATTCCGTTCGAACGGACACAAACTGGCACGTCGAAAGCACTCAAGAGTCCACTCGAAGGAATTTTGGTGCTCGACCTCGGACTGGCCATTGCTGGACCATTCAGTACGCAGTTGCTTTCCGATCTCGGTGCGACCGTCATAAAGGTGAACACCGTCTATGACATGTTCTGGCATTCGACCCACATCGCCTTCACTGCAAACCGGGGCAAACAATCGATCTCCATCAACCTCAAAGACCAGCGCGGCCTTGCCGTTCTGCACGAGTTGGTGAAGCGAGCCGATGTCGTGCAGCACAACATGCGGTACGAAGCCGCAGTTCGTCTTGGCATTGATTATGAATCACTCGTCGAGATCAAGCCCGATCTCATCTATTGCCACAGTTCCGGTTTCGACAAAAGCCGCGCCCACCTGCCAGGCAACGACCAGACCGGGGCATGCCTCGCCGGGGTTGAATACGAAGACGGCGGAATGGCCGACGGCGGCAAGCCCCTCTGGAGCCTCACGTCCTTTGGCGACACAGGCAACGGGTTCCTCGCTGCAATCGCAATCATTCAGGCGATCACTCACCGCGAGGTCACTGGTGAAGGTCAGTTCCTTTCCACCTCGATCCTTGCGGCGTGTCTTCTCAACTCGTCGTACGCGTGGGTCAACGCAACAAACGGCGAAGGCGTGGATCGCCCAAAGGTTGA
>CAIKHC010000448.1 GCA_903827085.1 uncultured Candidatus Nemicrothrix sp.
CCTGGGCCACCGATTCAAAGACCCACGTATCGACAATGGGCGGCAACGACTTTTACGCGAATGAAAAGTCGATCACATTCGAGAAGGCCGACACGCTCAAGATCGAACTTGTTGGTAACGACGGAACCACCACCGTTCTGAAAGAAAAGCTTCCGGTTCTTGCGGGCGAAATCGTTGACGCAACGTTTATGAGCGCCAAGGCGCTCGACGCATTCCTTACCGCACAGCTTGCCGATGCCAAAGCACAGAACGTGCTGTTCTCGATTCACCTCAAGGCCACGATGATGAAGGTCTCCGACCCGATCATCTTCGGTCATGCAGTGAATGCGTACTTTGGTGACATCTTCGCCAAGCACCCGGCTGCGTTCGAAGGTCTCAACGTCAATGTGAACGACGGCATGGCCGATGTGCTTTCCCGCATCGAAACGCTTTCCGACACACAGCAGACCGCGATCGAAGCCGATATTTCAATCGCAATGTTGAATGGCCCCGAACTCGCAATGGTCGATTCCGATAAAGGCATCACCAACCTGCACGTACCCAGCGATGTCATCGTCGACGCCTCCATGCCCGCCATGATTCGCGACAGCGGAAAGATGTGGAATCCGGAAGGCGAGCGCCAGGACTGTAAGGCCGTCATTCCTGACTCTTCCTACGCCGGCGTGTACACAGCGGTCATCGCCGACTGCAAGGCCAACGGCGCGTTCGATCCGACCACGATGGGCACCGTTCCCAACGTTGGCCTCATGGCCCAAAAGGCCGAGGAATACGGCTCGCACGACAAGACGTTTGAGATCGCAACAGCCGGCACCGTGCGCATCACCGACAGCAACGGCAACGTCGTCATGGAACACGTTGTTGAAGCCGGCGATATCTGGCGTGCATGTCAGGCCAAGGACGCGCCGATTCGCGACTGGGTGAAGCTCGCCGTTTCACGTGCCCGCCTTTCCAACACGCCTGCGGTGTTCTGGCTTGACGAGAACCGCTCACACGATGCACAAATCATCGCAAAGGTGAAGCAGTACCTCCCCGAGCACGACACCACCGGCCTCACTATCGAGATCATGGATCCCGAAGCCGCGTGCACGTTCTCGCTGGCTCGTGCCCGCAAGGGTGAAGACACCATTTCGGTGACCGGCAATGTGCTGCGCGATTACCTCACCGACTTGTTCCCCATCATGGAACTCGGCACCAGCGCCAAGATGCTTTCAATTGTTCCACTTATGAACGGTGGCGGTTTGTTCGAAACCGGCGCCGGCGGTTCTGCCCCGAAGCATGTGCAGCAGTTCGTGAAGGAAAACCACCTTCGTTGGGATTCGCTCGGCGAGTTCCTTGCGTTGGCTGCGTCGCTTGAACATCTCGCGCAGGTGTCGAACAACAACACCGCGCAGATCCTTGCTGACACGCTCGACCGTGCAACCGGTTCGGTGCTCAACGAAAACCGTTCGCCCTCACGCAAGGTGAACGAACTCGACAACCGCGGCAGCCACTTCTTCCTTGCGCTCTACTGGGCACAAGAACTGGCCAAGCAGACCGACGACACCGCGCTTGCTGCGAAGTTCGCTCCCATTGCCGAAGCGCTTACGTCCAAGCAGGCCCAGATTGTTGATGAACTCAACGCTGTACAGGGCAAGCCCGTCGACATCGGTGGCTACTACATGCCCGACGATGCGAAGGTCATTGCCGCAATGCGCCCAAGCGCAACGTTCAACGCAATCATCGACGCGATCTAATTCCAAGTGAAGCGCTCGGCTGAGGCCAAACCCCCATTCCGCTCGCTCCCTTCCTGACGATCTCAATACAGGCAATTTACTACCCGAAATAAAATGCCTATATTCTGTTGCGCATGACGATAAGTGCGTGCTGCGAGCGATGAGCACCGGCAAACCGCTCGAGGGAATTCGTATCGTTGAGGTCTCACTCCTCGGCGCTGCTGCTGTGACGACTTCGCTTGCGGACCTTGGAGCTGAAGTCATCAAGGTTGAGCCCCCCGGCGGCGACTACGGACGCGTTATGACCTGGCCCATCGTCGAGGGCGATTCTCTCCTGTTCCTTCACTGCAACCGGGGCAAGCAATCCATCGTCCTCGACCTGAAGTCCGAACAGGGCGTCGAACTGTTCAAAGAACTCGTCGCCGAGGCTGACGTTGTTGTCGAAGCAATGCGACCAGGCGCACTCGAGCGACGTGGGCTTGGCTACGAGACCCTGAAGACCATCAACCCGCAGATCGTGCACATCGCTGTGAGCGGTTTCGGTGCCACCGGCCCCTACCGCGATCTGCCGAGCCACGGCATCGCGTTCGATGCTTGGGCGGGTGTCGTCGAGCCAACGACCGATGAACATGGGCGATGCGCGATTCCTCCCCACGTGTCGATTGGACTCAACGCTGCGCCGCTCTATGCATCACTAGGCATCCTCGCCGGAATCATCGCCGCGCAACGAACCGGCGTTGGAACTTCAATTGACCTCGGACAAGCCGAAGCTGCAGCTGCATTCGACTGGTTGCGCATCGAAACCTGGCGCGCGTACGAACGCCCTGAAACTGATGTGACTGGCAATGCCACCGACAATTTCCGGCGTCGAGAGCCGGGTACTGCAGGAATGAGTAATGGTGTTCGGTATCAGTTCTACGAAACCGCCAACGGCCACATCTTGTTCATGGCTTCGGAACAGAAGTTCTGGAAAAACTTCTGCGAAGGCGCTGGGCGCAACGATCTCTTTGAACGTTGGCCAGGCACCACGTACGCCGATCACGCAGTCGATAATGAGGAACTCCGCACAGAGCTCATCGCAATATTTCGTTCGGAATCAACTGATTTCTGGGCTGAGTTCGGC